>CAZTEK010000019.1:0-15651 GCA_964612095.1 uncultured Verrucomicrobiota bacterium | reverse complement strand
AAACTCCTAGCGCGGCAGAGCCGCAATCAAAGAAAGAATATGATCAAAATGATTTTGATGAGTGATACGAAATTAACTTGATGAGTATTTTTTTCACCACCCGGTGAACCGTGCCGTTGGCACTATTTGCTTCACAAATTATCTGCGCTTCGCTCGGCGCTAGAGCAGACTTCGGAGTAAGGCAGAGAACCTCTGGCCATCGTTTATTCCAGCCCTTACCTTTATCCTCTGATCTCCTCGGAGGTTCCTCTAGCGAAGCGGGTGGTAGAAAATTTCTTGTTCTAATCTGATCAATACCAATCAAATTGATTCCGTATCACATCCTCTGCGTCGTGATACATTTTTATGGATTCGCTGCGTTCCTGATTCGCTGTGCAACGTACACTTCTCACAACGAATGAAGCACGCAACGAATAGAAAGCGCAGTTCTGTCTTCAGTCGTCTGTCTTCGGTCTTGCGTTCTCCGGCTTCGTTTTGTATTCCGCCGGTTCTTCCGCGACGCACAGGTGTTCCCGGCCGGACACAGATTTTCGGCAGGCTGTATTATCCGGTCGGCAGTTCTTCAGTTTTGCCAGGCGTTCTTCCCGGTGCTTACGGAAATCTTCACAGATTCGATTTAAATCGTAATTAAATTTGCGGGCATGCTCGTCGCGATATTTTCTTATCTCTTCAACAATTGGATCAGTCATGCTCAGCCTCCATAAATTCTTCCGGCGAACAAATAACAGGCATACGATATCCTGCATTGGTTACAATATCACTTATTTTCCGCATCATGAACGGATTGTTTATATGCTTAAAGTTCCATGTAACGATGAATTCCACTTCATTAATTGCCGCCACGGCAATATGCAGTGCGTCTTCCGGGCACCTCGCCGGTATTGCTTTCCCGCTGACCAGCTGAATAGCCAGCGCCTGTGTTTTTTCATCGATTTCCAACACGGGAAAATCACGAATTCCCCACAGGCGGTCTTGAGCTTTCCCTTCATCCCCTTTGGACGCTTCCTCAACAACCGTGTCGGAAATGAATACATTGAAATCGGGCAACAATTCCCAGAAATCGTGTGTAGCTAATTGGTGTCCGCTGATCCGGACATTTTCTGACATATCAGCGACAAGATAGCTGATCACACTGGTCTCGATATACACTTTCGGTTTCATGGCGGGTTCTACTTCCGGTTTCTTTTTTACAAGTCGAAAGTCTATGGATCGAAGGTCTGAAAGTCCAGAGGTCTCTACCCCGATTTCTTCATGGTAAAGCGAGCGTCCCGCTTGCTTATCTGTCTTCCTCCTTCGGCGGACAAGCCAACAGATACTCCAGAACAGAAACGACCGGGACGGTCGTTCTACTTTTGCGCCATCCTGACAGTCCTGTAATCCCGTCAAAAAACAAAGCCTCCCAGTGTCATTTAAACACTCTTTTTTCTCCGCGAAAAATAGTTTCCAAATTCTGGAAACTTTCCGTTACTGTTCAATCTCATGAGAAGCCGCGAAGCCATGCAGTGGGAAGAAACGCTCAAAGGCGTTTTTGATACCCTTGATCACGAGCTCGAAGCCGAATACGGCACGAGATACACGCTCCATCCATCCCGTCCGGCGCACGGCACAACCACCAATCCGGAAGCCGACGGACTTTTCAATGTCGGCGCTGCATTTTCCGCCGGTTTCGGTTCAAAATACGGTCCCGGCTATGTCGTCGAGATCATCCTGTCCACGCTCACAAATGTGCCGGACGAAGTGAGGGATGAAATCAAAGTCAAAGTTCTTCAGGGTTTGGAAAAACGTCTTTCATTAGCCTTCCCCGGCAAAGAACTGCACGTCTCAGAAGAAAACGGTGTCATCCGCATTCACGGCGATTTGAGTCTGGATGATTGAGTCTCAAAATCGTATCCCCACACCGGTTTTCCGTTGATGCCAAAGTAGAGCCTCTTCGAATCAGGACTCCAGCTCAAATTCCCCTTCAACTCTCCGGCGGGCGCATTGGTGTATTCCGGCAAATAAAAAAGCGTGTGCCAGAGCCGCTTTTCGCGCACGGCGATTTTGAAACCCGGCTTTGAGTAATAATAAATATGCTGAAGTCGCGCCGCACGGCTTCCGCTAGGTGCCGCAAGAATTTGTACGGTTTTAGCCGGCGGGGTAAAGATGCGGAACGATACAAACAAAACAAACCCCATCAGCGCCAAAAACCCGATGGCACGTAATGGCGGCATGCCATTAAAAAAAGTCCGTTTACGGAATCGATCCATTATTTCTCTTTAACTTGTTCCGTTTGACCCGGCAGTTTACCGAAAAACTTTTTGATCTGAAACTTCCGGTCAATGTCATTGAAAGAAAGAATTAACATAGCACCAATCAACAAAATCGCGCAGATATTAACCAGCATCATCTGTATTTTGACATTCACCTTCCGACGGGTAATGCCATGCCAGAGAGAGAAAACGATATGCCCACCATCAAGCACCGGAATGGGCAGTAAATTCAAAACGGCCAAGTTGATATTGAGAAAGCGAATCAGCCCAAGTGTATTCACGAGACCCATCTTAATCGACAGGGTGAGCATGGTAAAAATGGCAATCGGTCCACCGAGACCGCCAGCAGCCTGCTTAGCTTCAGCCGGAGTAACCAGTGCTTTGAGCACGCGGACAATGGCCAATGCATCGTATTTGATCTGGTCAAACGGATTTTTATAAAGCATCCACGGCAGGCCGCTACCGCCGAGCTGTACACCGACCATGATGCGTTTATATTCTGCGTTGTATTCCGGCACGATAGAAAGCGCGAGTGTTTCACCTTTGCGCTCAACGGTGAGTGCCACCGGAATACCCGGCTCAACCGCCTGAACCAGTCCGGTGAAATGCTCCCAGCCCAATATTGTTACACCGTTAAACGAAAGTGCAACATCACCGCTTTTGATACCGGCACGATCTGCGGGACTTCCTTTGGTTACCGAACCAAAGAGGCAAGGGATGGCAGGCTCGATACCCTCAATAATCCGTTCGCCGCTTTCGATTTTTACCACCGGAACATCCAGATGTCTGTCAACGCTGGCATTACGGAGGTCGAGCGCAACGGTGTCGCTGTTTTTGAGCAGTGCTTCAACGGTGAAGTCATACCAATTTTTAATGGCGGTTCCGTTAACGGTGATAATCTCATCGCCTTGACGCAACCCGGCGGCATAAGCGGCGCTATTGGTTTCAATCGTTCCAATGATTGGACGAACCTGCGTCCCGGCTTCGTTACCGGGAATCAGCCAGATCGCGACAGCCAACAGAACCGCCAGCGCGATATTCCCAAGAGGACCAGAAACAGCGACGGCAATTTTCTTCCACGGCGAAACGTCCGGATATTTTCCCGCCGAAGCATCACCTTGATTTTTTTCCATCCCTTCCGGATCAAGCTGCGGAAGCGATACGTAACCACCAAATGGAATCCACCCAATTTTGTAGAGGATGCCGTCCTTCTCCCACTTAAAGATGGCGCGGCCGAATCCGATGGAAAATGTTTTAACGACTAGTCCGCACCGGCGCGCCACAATGAAATGGCCGAATTCATGGACAAAAACAGTTATGCCGAAGAGAAACAATGCCGCGAGAACGGTGTAAAAAAAAGTCCAGCCAGTCAATAAAAGTTCAAGCATTGGGAAAGATCCGCCTTTCTAGGAAGCGAGGAAAAATTTGATATAGATATACATAAACGGCGCGGCGAACAGTAAGCTGTCAATCATATCGAGCATGCCACCCATCCCGTGTGCGATCGCACCAGAATCTTTGACATCTACAGCCCTTTTAAACATAGACTCCACGAGATCGCCCATGGTTCCAATGATCGGAAGTAGCACGCCGAGAATCAATGCATGGCCGAGAGAAAATGAATACTGCCCGAGCGTATTCTTGGTGCAGAGACACCAGAGCACGCCGACCACGCAGGAAAAAAGAATTCCTCCAAACAACCCTTCCCAACTCTTCTTCGGAGAGATGCGCGGAAACAGCTTATGTTTCCCAAAACGTGATCCAATGAAGTACGCGCCGGCATCACCCCATTTGACAGCCAGCAAAAGGTAAAAAGCGGCCCGAGTCGGTTCCTCTAAATTTCCGACCATATAAAGCCGAACAAAGAAGCTCCAGAAAAACGCCACATAAAGAAAACCAAAAACAGTGCCCAGCGCATTGCGCAACGCCTGACGTGCATCCGTGTAGCCGAATAGCCGAAAAAAAATGATCATTAGAATGATTAGAAGCAGAGACCACAATACGTCGTCAGAAAAGCCATATTTGGAAACCAGCCAGGTCATCGCGATGAAAACGAGTCCGCAAGTCATTCCCATTTTTTTTGAGGCCGTCAGGTCAACGCGTTCCATCAGAGCATAAACTTCATTCATAGCCAGCCCGCAAACAAGCATCACCCCGATCAACACCGCAATATTTCCAGCCGGAACCAAAAACACTGCACTGCAAAGCACGGCCGCAATAGTCAGCCCCAAAATAATTCTTTTCTTATCCATAAACCTCCTTATTGCGTTACCGTTCCGCCATAGCGCCGTCCGCGCTGACTAAAAACTTCCAAGGCCTGAAAAAATTCCTTTTCCCGAAAATCGGGCCAAAACACATCGGTCACATACAGTTCGGCATAAGAAAGCTGCCAGAGCAAAAAGTTGCTCAGCCGCATTTCTCCGCTGGTGCGAATCATTAGCTCCGGATCGGGCACATCAGGCAGATAAAGATGTCGCGCCACCGTCTCTTCAGTCACCATCTCCGGATCAAGCTCACCCTTCGCAACCTTGCGTGCAATCGCTTTCGCGGCGTCGGCTATTTCGGTGCGGCCCCCGTAGCTCAGCGCTACAATCAGCGTGTATTCATAATCCTGCGCCGACTTCTCCATCAGCTTCGCGAGTTTTTTCTGAACCTTCGCTGGTAAACGCTCAATCTGCCCCATCACGCGCAGGCGGATTTTATTTTTCAGCAGCTCCGCTTCATAGCGATCCATAAAAATCGCCAACAGGTTCATCAACCCTTCCACCTCATCCTTCGGGCGGATCCAGTTTTCAGTGCTAAAGGCATAAAGCGTCAGATATTTTACGCCCGCCTGTCGCGCCGCGCGAAGCACGGCACGAACCGATTCAGCACCCTGCTCATGGCCTTTTAGTCGCGGCAACCCGCGCTGTTTTGCCCAGCGCCCATTACCATCCATAATGATCGCCACATGCGAAGGGACATTTCCGATTGGCGATTTATGATTTTCGATTAAAGATGCCATTTTACATCTGCCGATTCTTTTGCGCCGTTTTATACAAAGCGGTCATTGTGGCAAGCTCCAATCCGAAATCGGCAATCATCAATCGGCAATCGGCAATTCGATCGTGCTCTTACGGTTCGGCCCGACCGACAGAATACTCACAGGCACACCGGTCAGTTTTTCGAGCCAACGGACATATTTCTGCGCCTGTTTCGGCAATTCTTCAAAGGTGGTCGCTTCGCGAGTGGAGCAGTTCCAACCTTTAAATTCTTCATAAATCGGCTTACAGCGGGCCAACTTATTGATACTGGCCGGAACCGTTGTAACCCGTTCGCCGTCGCATTCGTAAGCGACACAAACCTTGATCGTTTCGAAGCCGTCGAGCACATCCATCTTCATCAACGCCCAGCGGTCAATGCCACAAATCATTGCTGAATAGCGGGCAACCACCACATCAAACCAGCCGCAACGACGCGGGCGGCCCGTGGTCGCCCCGAACTCGTTACCGACTTTCCCAAGCTGCTTCCCTGCATCATCAAACAGTTCCGTCGGGAACGGCCCCTCGCCGACGCGAGTCGTGTAAGCTTTCACAATACCAATCACCTCATCCACCTGATGCGGGGGAATACCGGCTCCGGCAGAAACTCCGGCGGCACTGGTGTTCGAAGAGGTTACAAAGGGATAGGTCCCAAAATCAACGTCCAGCATAACGCCCTGCGCCCCTTCGAAAACAACATTGTTTTTCGGATCGCGCACCGCGGCATTAATCAACGGTATGGTATCGCAAATGAACGGCTTAAGATAATCAAACGCCACACGATACGTAGCGACCAATTCATCGGCGTTCAACGGAACTGCACCGAGAATAGCTAACATGGCGTTTTTGGCGGCAATGCGCTCGCGAAGCATTTCTTCAAAATTATCTTCCAGCACGTCGCCCATACGCAGGCCGCAACGATCGGCCTTATCGCAATAGGCCGGGCCAATACCGCGCTTAGTCGTGCCAATCTTCTTGCCCGTCGCCAGCTTAGCCTCTTTCGCGCCATCGAGCTCCTTATGGTACTGAATCACTAAATGGGCACGATCGCTGATAAACATGCGTCCACGGAAATCAATCCCGCGTTTTTCGAGATCCTGAAGCTCCTTGGTCAGGCCGATTGGATCAACCACCAGACCGTTACCAATAACGCACTGTACACCGGGACGGAGAATGCCAGAGGGAGCCAGATGGAGAACATACTTCTGGTCGCCGATTTCCACTGTATGACCGGCATTATTGCCACCCTGATAGCGAACCACCCAGTTCGCTTTGGCAGTCAAAACGTCAATAACTTTGCCTTTACCTTCATCTCCCCACTGTGCGCCGATTAAAACTGTATTTGCCATGCTTAAAACCCCTGCTAATTCGTTGCGTATTAAAGGCGCAGAGAGTAGCCCACCACACAGAGTGGGTCAATTTCCAAACCTTGGAAGAAATTTTAAAAAAGTTTGAAATGGGCTATTTTTTACGGACATTAGAAATCAACGCGTCGTATTCCGCGCGGCGCCACGGCTCATTAAACCCCGGATGCACCATAATGATGCCGTTTTCCGGCACCGTGTGCAGGAATTTTTCGAGGTGCAGCGGATAGCGCATAAAATCAAGATAGTTGTAAATTCCCCCAAAGCCGTCATTGGTCGGTATCCCCGCTTTACGCAATTTCTGTTTCAATACGCGGCCCGGCGCAGAAATCAGAAAGCTTTTCAACGAACACGACCACCACGGCATCGCCGCGTTACGAACATGCGGCGGCGTATCACCGCATCGATTACGGATAAATTCAATGACGACATCGCGCACCACCGGCAACTGCTGAATGTGCAAATGGCCATCAATAAAGTCCGGCTTGCGACCCGCAATCTTTTCAAATCGTTCGTACTGAATAAATAGCGCGCTATACACCTCCTGCTGACTCACCCGCCGCAAATAAGCCCGCGCCACCAGACGGCGGAACTCTTGAGGACTCTCCGCCAGCGTGAAATGCAAACCAAGCTGCACCGATCCAAGCGTGGCAAGTTCCTTGGCTGAGAAAAACGGCAAATTGACCATACAGGAAACCGCGTCAATTTTTCCGCTTCGTGACAGTTCCGCCGTCGCACGGTTTATATCGGCTGTCATTCCGAAATCATCGGCACAGATAATCATGTCTTTACCCTGTGTAGCAATTTGAGCAGTAGCACGGCAGCCTCATCACCCCCATTAAAATCAACCGGAGAGCGCTTTTCTTTAATCCCCGTCCAGCGATTTACCCGATAGGCCTCCATCAATCGTTGAACGATGGTTCCCGCATCGGCCACATCCCCCGCCCCAATATCACGCACCATCAGCGCATTCATCAGCTGCTCGGCGTGATTGGGAACCGGAATGACATAAACCGGACGCATCATAGCAACGGCTTCGCTCACCGAAGAAAAACCGCCGTTAATTACCAGCGCCCCGGCATTACGGACAAATTCAAGGCTCTCGCGGATTTTCCCATGATAGGTGACATTGCCGCCGCTGGCACCTTCGCGCCCAATCACATCCACCTTCCACGGCAATATTTGTAAATCACCTGCAATCTTTGAGGCAAAGGATGACCCGCTCAGCATAACAACAATACGATCAATCTCGTGCGGAAGTGGCGCAGGCGTTCCTGTACGCTCCATCGCGGTTTCACGTGCACCATCGCGCACAATCAACCCGACCCGCTTGAAAACATCGCTACGCGGTTTGTCAGCGAATGGCGACGGGCTGATCGCCATATTCCACTTCATGCGATGCAACAGATAATCGGAATATTCAATTCCCCAGAAATGCGCACGAATAGAGGGTGGCAACTTTTTGCGCCGGAAATATTCCGACACCACCACATCCGAATTATTAATACCGGCCAGCGGAATACGGCGGCGCAGCACGGGACGGATTACATATTCCGAATCCGTTACCACAAGATCCGGCTGGAGCTGATCCAGCAGGATCTCAAGCCGCGCTTTCTTTTCACCAAGCTTCTTATGCAGTGTGCGCACCGAGGTCAAGGTGCCGATGGCGTTGACCCCGTCACCGGAAAAAGCATAGTCCAATGCTGGCATAGCGGTAAGTGATGCAATGCCGGGACGATCCTTGAAAAAGAAAAGGCCATTTCCCGAGGTGATGATATGCACCTCAGCCTCAGCAACAAGTCGCTGAATAACCACATGGCAACGCGTGCTGTTGCCCATGCCGAGCCCGTTAATCGCAAAAAGGATGACCGGTTTCTTTGTCATAGATGATGCTCCATGCTACGCGGGAAAACAGTCGGTTGTATAGCGGAAAACCCGCAAGGTATCCGACCAATAATTCGCTGGCAACCCCGCCTTCAACTTTAGATGCGCCCAGAAAAGTTCTTTTTGAGGAAGCTCATCCCAGACGCTCGGTAAAAACGTTCCGCGCCGAAAGTCCTCTTGCAAAATCAGACCATCCACGCCGGGGCGAATTTGACGAAGCAGATCGTCTTCAGAAGAAAACACCAACTCTTCGGATGGCGAAAGGATTGAAATATGGATCTCCAATTTTTTGAACTCCGACAGCGTAAGTGGCGGAAAACGCGGATCTTCAAAGGCGGCAGCGCGGGCATTGGCGGCAACGTCCTCAGCCAACGGACGGCAGGCTTCGAGCATACCGATGCAACCGCGTAGTCGCCCACCGAGGGTCAGCGTGACAAACGTAGCCCTCTCTTGCATCAGTTCATCCGGCAGTTTTCCAAGCACCGGAACCTTCCCGCGCGGACTTTCCAATGTCCGTAATATCGTGCCACGGGCGATCTGAAGCAACTGTTGCTGATTTTCTGCTTTCATATCTCTTTCACTTTTATCGTTTTTTTCGATTTAAAGCTAGTTCTCATAAAGGAATCTGTTAAAACGCTCCGCCATCGAAAAGGATATTTATGCGCAACAAGCAGACTAAGATTATCTGCACATTGGCTGAAAACCGGTGTGACCCTGATTTTATTAAACAACTCGTCGAAAACGGGATGGATGTCGTTCGGCTGAATACAGCGCATCTGGACATTCCCGTGGCCGCAAAAATTGTCGCTAACATTCGCGCCGTGTCCGATCACGTCGGCATCCTGCTGGACACCAAAGGGCCGGAAGTCCGCACGTGCAACATGACGACAACTCTCCAGCTTAAAACCGGAGATCAAATTGAAATCGGCGTAATCCATACTCCAGCAAACGGCTTTCAAGTCTCCTACAGCGGATTTACCGAAGAAGTCCCAATCGGCAGTCGCGTTCTAATTGACGATGGGCTGATGGCGCTGGCTATCACAGGCAAAACCCGCGACACGCTGATCTGCACCGCACTCAACGACGGTGAGATTAAAAATAAAAAAGGGGTCAACGTTCCGGGCGTTAAACTGGATCTGCCCACGCTCACCGAAAAAGACGCCGAATTTATTGACTGGGCCACCCGTAACGAAGTGGACTTCATCGCGCACTCTTTTGTCCGCTGCCGTGAAGATATTCTGGCCATTCAGGGCATTCTCGATCTCCGTCGCAGTCCAATCAAAATTATCGCTAAAATTGAAAACCGGGCTGGTGTGGACAATCTGGAATCGATCCTCGACGTCGCCTACGGAGTCATGGTGGCCCGCGGCGATCTCGGTATTGAAATTCCCGCCGAAGAAGTCCCCGGCGTTCAGAAGCGCATGATTCAAACCTGTATCCGGCGGATTAAGCCGGTAATCACCGCCACGCAGATGTTGCAGTCGATGGTCGACAACCCGCGCCCCACCCGCGCAGAAGTCAGCGACGTGGCCAACGCCATCTATGACGGTACCGACGCCGTTATGCTCAGCGGCGAGACCGCCTACGGCAAATTCCCTATCGAAGCCGTTCAAATGATGGCAAAAATTGCTCATACCGTTGAGTCGCAGAAAGAATCACTGCTCAATACCCTGCCTGTCTTTCAGCAAAGCAGCGATCTGATGCCCCGCAACCATCTAGTCAAAGCGGCGGTTTCGTGCGCCGCCGCGCTACCGGTAAAAGCCATCGTCACCAGCACCAGCGCTGGACGCACAGCCCGCATTTGCGCATCGTACCGTGGCAACATTCCGATTCTTGCCTTGTCAGAACAAATGAGTACGGTTCGCCAGCTCTCACTCAGTTACGGAGTTTATTCTTCCAAAATTGACATGCCACAAACCACCGACGAACTGGTTAAGGTCTGTCTGCTGAAAATGATTGAGGAAAATAAAATAGAACTGAATGACCTCATCGTCTTTGTGGGCGGCGGCCATCAGAACGAAGCACAGCATACCAACATGATCCAGATCGAGACCCCCGCAACCCTGTTGAAGCAATAAGTGCCGAGCCCTTATTCATAAAACGCAAAGGCACCGTAGCCGACCACTGAATCGTGCGATCCAGCCGTATCGCCGGAATTCCGCAAATCAACCAGCTCAGCACGCATCTTTTTCTTTTCCGCAAGGTGGAGCAATCCGCAGATTGGAGCCAACCCGCAGGCGTTGTCATAATCCAATCCACGTGTATCTAAATTCACAATCGCTTTGGCCGCGATCGTATCCATTGCACACGCCGCTTTGTACTTTTCGTAATGACTAAGATCGGAACTAATGACAAGTAGCGTCTCCGGTCCGCCCCACAACGAAACCAGTACTTCCGCCACCTCAAGAGCCGAGGCGTCACCAACGACAAGCGGAATCAGCGTGAATTCACCCAAAACCACCTGAAGAAACGGCACCTGCACTTCGAGGCTGTGCTCCTGCTCATGCGCCGCATCGTTTATCGAAACTCCAGCCGCTTGATCAACGGCAACATCGCCCAGCGGTGTGCGCCACACCGAAGCTCCGGAAGTCGCCAATCCGCGCAACGGCACGTGATGCGAAGGCCCAATCAGCACGACGCGTGAAATACCTGCCGGATTGATCCGCTTATAAACGCTAGCGGCAATCGGGCCGGAATAAATATAACCGGCGTGCGGCGCGATAATCGCCTTTGGATGCGACCCCGGCTTCGCCGCCGCCAGAAAACCTTCGATCATCCGGCGCAGTTCACCGGGATCAGCCGGATAAAACATTCCCGCCACAGCAGACTTTCGAACGTTCGCTTTCATGCGAAATATTCTAACCTACATACTGAAATGAATTAACCACTAATCTTCACTAATTGGCGCTAATCACCAATAAAACCATTCTCCATTAGTGTGTATTAGTGAAAATTAGTGGAGCCTGATTCCTTCCAAGATTTATGGATGAACTTTGCGCTGACCCGCGTTATTCTCCCGCTATGAAAACAGCGCGCTACTGGCACTTACGAAACGACGGACTGATCGAATGCGATCTCTGCCCGCGCCACTGCCGCATCGCGAACGGAAATTCCGGCGTTTGTCTTGTCCGGCAGCGCACCGGCGACGAACTGATCGCCGCCTCTTACGGCCTCATCAGCGGACTGGCGGTTGACCCGATTGAGAAAAAGCCGCTAACCCATTTTCTGCCCGGCTCCAGCGTACTGTCATTCGGCACCGTCGGCTGCAACCTGACGTGTGGATTCTGTCAGAACTGGCATCTAAGCCGCGCCGCCCGACTGGAAGGAACCCGCACCACATCGGAAGAAATTGCCGAAGCGGCAATCCGCTACGGCTGTGAAAGCGTGGCGTTCACCTACAACGAACCGATCATCTTTCTGGAGTTCGCCGTCGATACCGCCAAAGTCTGCCATGCGCGCGGACTCAAAACCGTCGCCGTCACCAACGGCTGGATCGAGCCGGAGCCGCGCAAAGAATTTTACGCGCACATGGACGCCGCCAACGTGGACTTAAAAGCCTTCACCGACCGCTTCTACCAAAAGCTGTGCGGCGCGACGCTCCAGCCGGTTCTCGATACGCTGGTTTACATCCAAAGAGAAACCGATGTTCACCTCGAAGTGACGACGCTCTTGATTCCGGGCTGGAACGACTCGCCCGCCGAAATTGACGCCATGACCAAATGGGCCGTTACAAACCTCGGAACCGACGTGCCGTGGCACTTCAGCGCCTACCGTCCGACGGTTCAATGGAACGAAGCGCCGCCGACACCGCTGGAAAGTTTGTTACAGGCCAAAAGCATCGCCGAGCACAACGGCCTGCAACACGTCCACCTCGGCAATGTCCACAGCGCTAGCTGATTTTACGAAAGAACTCACGAAGCTCAAAGGGATACGAATCCCGAAAAGGGGAAATTTTACGATCCATGCGCCCTCTTTCGGCTAAGAATCTTCGAGGGTTTGGAAATGAATTTTAGACAGGATTGCCGGATCGACTGGATGGGAAATAAAAATCCTGTTCATCCTGTAATCCTGTCAAAAAAATATTACCATCTGGGGAAATCGAACCAGTCAGGTGACCCTAGTGATGAACGTCCGGTAATTAAGTTGAAGCACAAGGCACGAGTATCCTTTGAGACGTTACGCGCCTCAGCAATATTGTGTTTGGCGGCAAGCTCCCAAAAGGCGGAGGAACTTGGTGTTTGGGCAACGAGCTTAAACCATCAGATCTGTACTGTTATCTCATTGCTAAATTTGGCCCACCTAATGGTATTCAAAATTTATTCAAAACTGATGACTCCGATAATTTAATTCATTGGGAATGGGCCTTAGCACACAAAAACGGGCTTATTCTTATTATGGGGTTGGGAGTTCTACTTCCAGACTATATTACAGACTTCAGGCTCGGCCCTATAAACACAAAAAGCTAACCAGAGCACACACTCTATCACCGCCTCCGGTGTTTCAGAGTGATGCTGGTCGTTGCAGCTTTGCCGCACAGGGCTCTCTTGCGGCAAAGAATCTTCCGAGGGTTGGAAATGAATTCCAGACAGGATTACCGGATCGACCGGATAGGAAATAAAAATCCTGTTCATCCTGTAATCCTGTCAAAAACACTCCCATAAACGAAACAGAGTGAATGAGGCGGCGAGTCCGCCGACCATCGGGGTGGCGACACACCAAACGAAAAGCGCCCCGGTTTCCCGGGGCGCTCTTTTTAACAGACGCTCAGTCTGTTATTTGGTGCATTTGCAGGTTTCGCATTTGCAGCAGGCACAAGGCGCGCATTTGCACACTTCGCACTTACAGCAACCTTTGCATTTTTCCTGCGCGGGTGCGGCCAGTACGCTGCCCGTAAGAGCCGCGGCGACCAATAATGATGTCAGAATAGCTTTCATGATTTTCTCCTTATTTAATTTCAACATTTTGAAACACCGTCAGTTGAATCAGGAGAAAATCGGCGGGCGCAAAAGCGGAGAGTCAGTTCGTTTCGCAAACGGAAAATCTGAACCCTTAATCCGTCCGGAGAGAGCGATTAAAAAGCAAAAAGCAGATTCAGCAGGTAGCGCGGACAGCGACGGCGGCGCAACACAACAACCGCAATTCTGATCATTCTTTCGGGCGCAACCGTCGCACTGGCAAGTCGCAGTACCAATATGGATCTTTTCTGCCGGGCAACAGCAGCAGCCGGCTGTAGATACGACCTCTTCATCTCGCGTTGATTCAGCCGGAACAAAGGCCGGTGCAGCAACCAATGCCAGAGCAAGAACCGCTGAAAACACCCTTCTCATGCTTAAAGATTACTAGATTAGTCTGTTTTTGTCAAACGGCTCGACGAATCCTCCGTTGGCGAGTAAAAGAACTGCATGAAAAAAGAAACCATCCGTACATCCAATGCTCCTGAACCGGTCGGCCCCTACTCCCA
The DNA here is from genome assembly GCA_964612095.1 of uncultured Verrucomicrobiota bacterium. Classification (GTDB taxonomy): domain Bacteria; phylum Verrucomicrobiota; class Kiritimatiellia; order Kiritimatiellales; family Tichowtungiaceae; genus Tichowtungia. The sequence goes on along the minus strand of CAZTEK010000019.1, from coordinate 1,673 downwards.
GGCGGTTAAAGCCGGCAACACGCTCTATTGCTCGGGGCAGATCCCGCTAATTCCCGCCACCGGAGTTATTCCCGACGGCATCGAAGCGCAGACGCGGCAGGTTCTGGAAAATTTGAAAGCCGTCCTAACGGCTGGTGGCGCGGACTTTCCGAACGTTGTAAAAACCACCGTTTTCCTGAAAGACATGAATGACTTCCCAGCCATGAACGCCATCTATGGCTCAGCTTTCACCGAAGCACCGCCCGCCCGCTCCACCGTGCAGGTCTCCCGCCTCCCCAAAGACGTACTCGTCGAGATTGATGCAATTGCTGTGCTCTAAAGTCGGATCAACGCCGCGATCAGTGTGAAGAGCGATCTGTTACCTATGCTCCTCAGACCCCCAGAAAACCAATGCGACAACGCCCTGCCGGTCGATTATTGAAGCCCTCGATCAAAATTTCCGGTATGGCCGGAAACCATCGCGCCGGAAACAATGCGGCGGACGATATCGGCGGCTTCAACTGGCGAGTTCATTCCGTATGACAGATCGATACGAAAACAGCGCGCGCCTTTGGCCTTCAGTTTATCCAGATACCCAGTCAGCGAAAAGGGCGTTTCATCGAGCAGCACAAACTGCCGTCCGGCCTGCTCAACGTGAAATGTACGGCGCGCCCGATCCGTAAGCTCCGCCCCGTCCGCCGCCGGACGGGTCGCTGAAATCATTAGCGGAGTATGTTGATAGACTGGAACGATGGCCGCGTCGCCGAGCTGTTCAATCAGCGCAGAAAGGTTTTCTGCGTCGTCTTCCGGCGAAAGAACAAATTGCTGAAGGCCCTGCCCGCGCCACTGCAAGGCGGCCTGCGTGTTGAGCGTATAGAGCGACCAGTCGGCGGTAATATCCACCTTGCCTTGAAGTAGATTTAGTCCGCCAACATTTGCCGCTTCCCATTTCCAATGCTTGGAAAAACGTTCGATCAGCTTTCTGAATACTTCGGTATCTTCGTCGCGAATGATTACCGGAAGAGCCAGCCGTAGCTTGTCTTTATAAAAATCATCTGCTTTCTCGATCTCTTCCGGTCTGGCCGGATCGATCTCCAGCACAAACTCATCAATGTTTTCCAACCCGTGGAACCTTCTAGATTTCACCGACCAAACAACACCACAAGCTGAGGTCGCGGCAGAATATTTTTCCAAGGGTTGGACCTTTAGGCGGGAATCTTTCCAAACATTGCAAAACTGCTCAATCAACCGGCGGCGGGCATCGTTCAAAACCGATACGGGAATAAAAACCGCCGGACCTTCCAACGTTAACTCACCCAGCTTCCAGTCCGTGTCGCCCAGTTTTTCGAAACACTGTCGAATCACAGCCGCCGCTTTATCCGGCTGCCGCGCCGATTCAAATGGGCCAAGTAAAACTAGCTCAGAGTGCACGCCGTCCGCCGAGGCAACCAGTTTCACGCTTTCCGAACATTGGAAAACGCCGATATCAACTGGGCGCCGCTGACGAAATTGTCCGGGGCGCGGCACAGTAAATTCGTAGCGCTGACGAACGGCTTGTGAATAGGAACAATAAACCGGCGCACCGATTTCGAGTCGCGGTGCATCAGGCGGGAGTTTAAGCGCGATCTCCGCGTCCGCCGGCAGTTCAAACCGGCGTTTTGATTCCGGATCGGAAGCCAGCCGCATTTCATCGG
>CAZTEK010000018.1:0-16970 GCA_964612095.1 uncultured Verrucomicrobiota bacterium | reverse complement strand
CGGCATGAAATGCTTCGTAACCGAAAAAATGCGGCATTTAAACTTACAATCTACCAAAGAAAACCCCTTCGACTTAAATAAAGCGATACGAACAAATACGCACCCCGCAGCGAAGCATTACAATTCTGTAAATAGCCCCGAACACTCCCCCGCTCATTTCTATACATAACTGATTTTTTATATGGAAAAATGACTGCACTGAAACTAGACTGCCCCAACTTTTGCACCCAAAACGCAGGCAAATCTAAAAATATAAAGGGAACTCAGTGCATGATCAGTAAACTTCGCCTGAAAAAGGCATCCATTCTGGTCTTCTTCTCTACGTTTCTTATTTCATCTATTCTGCTCGCAGACGGATTCCGCAATCCCCCTGAAGGTGCACGCGCCATTGGTGCAATTGGCGGACACCGCGCTTTCGCCGATGATGCAAATGCCAACATCCACAACTCCGCCAACCTCGTTGACCTGAAACAGCCCATGCTTCAATACAATGTTACAGCTGGGTACGGACGCACTTCATTTGAAAATGCCGCCAGCTCAGACCAAACAGAAAACCCGTTCTTTGCTATCCCCGGTTTTTCAGCCGCCGTGCCATTTAAAGAAGGTAAATATGCGGTTGGTTTATCCACTTATGTCCCGTACGGCCGTTCTGTTGATTGGGGTGAAGACAGTTTTTTTGCCCGGAATAACGTTTCGTATGCCGGAAGCATGTCAGTCGCAGACTTCACCCCGAATTTTTCCATGCGATTAACCGACTCGCTCTCGGTTGGTGTTGGTGCCGATATTTATTATGGAGAGGTGAAGCAGGAAACTATACTCAACGGATTCGCGGGGTTTCCTTTCTTTATTCCAAACGGAACGAAATCAAAATTGACTGCTGACGGCGATGCTCTTGGCTGGAATGCAGCAGCAACCTGGAAGATGACAAAACGGCAACGCCTTGCACTAACTTACCGCTCGCCAGTCGATATTGTTTATCATGGCGATAATAAAGTTGATGGGGCTGGAACCAGCGATGTCAGTGCACAAATCGAATATCCCACCGTCGTGGGTCTGGCGTACGGAATTGAGTTCACAGATACGCTCCGCGCCGAGGTCGACGTTGAATGGCTTGAATTTTCAACTTACCAGAACCTGAAAATCAAAGACTCCCGTCCAGGACCACTATGGAACTCCACAACGGCTCAGAATTTGAAAGACACCTGGACTGCCGGTATCGGCGCAGAATGGGATTTTAAACCGCGATGGACGCTCCGTTCCGGGTTTATGTATCTGCAAAACCCAACCCCTGAAAAAACCTACGGTCCGCTCGGCCCGGATGAAAATCAGGGAGTAATTTCTTTCGGTCTCGGATACGAAATCGATCACCACGCTATTGATTTAGGCTACGCCTATGGCTTGTTTGACGGACGGGATATCAGTGGATCCGCAAATAGTCCAGCCGGTAAATACGACTACAACGTACACCTGCTCAGCCTCTCTTACGGTTATAAATTCTAGGAGATCCAAATGGCAAAAGACCAGCTACTTGTAATTGATGATGAACTCGGCCCGCGCGAAAGTCTCCGGTTTCTCTTTAAAGATACCTACGATGTAACCTGCGCTGACTCCGTGGATAAAGGCGTAGCCGCCCTGAAAGAAAACCCGCCGGACTGCATTATTACCGACATCAAAATGCCGGGGAAAACCGGCATTCAAGGTCTCAAAGAAATCCGGGCCATTGATAAGCAAGTTTCTATCATCATGCTCACGGGATTTGGATCGCTTGAAACCGCACAAGAAGCCATCCGCCACGGTGCCACCGACTACCTAAAAAAACCTTTCGATACCGATGAAATCCGCGCGATTGTTGCCGGATACGTGAAGCGCACGAAAATCAACCGGAAACAAGTTGCTGCCACCGACCACCTCGAAAATCTAACGACGCAGTTGCAGGAACAGCTTAACGCTAAAGAAAAACTGGCATCACTCGGCGAAGAATCCTCCGAATTTGTACACGACCTTGGCAACCCTCTCAGTGTGATCAACGGCTATGTCCAGATATTGATCAAAGATATCAAAGATAAAAAAATTCAAGGCAAGGAACTCAACGTCGGGTATCTTGAGCAGATCGAAAAGAGCGTTTCCCGTTGCCGCGATATGCTCACGCTGTGGCGTGAACGCTCAAAACGAGCCGATTCATCTATCAAAAAATTATCATTGGGCGACCTCGTAACCGAAGTAGCCAACAATGCAAAAACATTGGCCACAGGAAAGTCCGCACAGGTAAATATGACCCCCGGCCCCGCCGATTGCCTCATCGAAGGCGATAATGTACAGATATTCCGCTCGATTCAGAATATCGTTGGTAACGCCATTGAAGCGCTACCGGCCTCCGGTGGTATTATTAATATCTGTTGGCGTATTGCTGGCGGACGTGCATTGGTTGAGGTAGAAGACAACGGCGGCGGATTCCCGCTCAACAAAATCGCCGACTTGCAGACTAAATATTACACAACCAAAGGCGAATGCGGCGGAATGGGTCTTGGTCTTTTCATAACCAAAAACATCGTGGAAGCACATGGCGGATCGCTTATTCTCGCTAATAACGCCGCCAAAACCGGCGCCATCGTTACTCTCGCCTTCCCTCGCCTCAGCTAAAAAAACGGCACCCCGCATAATGCAGGGTGCCGTTTCGTTTTTCAACCGTTCAGCAATCAGCCCAAACGTGCTTTCAGAGATTTCAGTTGCTCCGTCATGCGAGCTGGCAACTTGTCACCGAAAGTCGCTAGATACTTTTCTGCATCCGTAACGGTAGCTTTGAACAGCTCTGTGTCGACTTTCATCAACTCAGCCCAGTCAGTGGCTGGGATATTCAACCCGTCAAGGGTCAAATCTCCGTCAATCGGCATAAGACCAATCGCGGTTTCACGAGCCTTGACCTTACCTTCAACACGATCGCACATCCATTTCAGGACTCGGCTATTATCACCAAAGCCGGGCCAGAGCCATTTGCCGTCTTTGTCTTTACGGAACCAGTTAACGTAGAAACAACGAGGAGCTTTGTCGCCCAGCAAATCGCCCATATCAAACCAATGCTTGATATATTCACCGGCATGATAACCAATGAACGGGGTCATAGCAAAGGGGTCGAAACGGATAGCCGATTTTACGTCCAAAGCAGCTGCCGTCGCTTCGGAAGCCGCGGTAGCACCCATGTAAACGCCGTGATTAAAATCACGCGCTTCATGAACCAATGGCATCGTGGTCGTGCGGCGTCCACCAAACACAAAGATGTCAATTGAAACACCGGCTGGATTTTCCCAATCTTCACAGATCACAGGGCAAAGTTCAGCCCGCGCGGTAAAGCGACTGTTTGGGTGAGCACCAAGAATCTTCTTACCTTCAGCATCTTTCTGCCCTGGCTTGAAGGGCTTGCCCTTCCAGTCTGTGCCGCCTGCGCATTCCACGCCCATGTCTTCCCACCAGATGTCGAGATCGTCCGTAACGACGACGTTGGTGAAGATCGCATCCTTGCGGCAGCTTTCCAGCGCCATCGGGTTGGAAGCCTTTGAAGTGCCTGGTGCAACGCCAAAGAACCCGGCCTCCGGATTGATCGCGTAGAGACGCCCATCTTTACCCGGCTTCATCCAAGCAATATCGTCACCAATCGTTTCCACTTTCCAGCCCGGAACGGTGGACTGAAGCATCGCCAGATTAGTTTTGCCACAAGCGGACGGGAAGGCCGCCGCGATGTGGAATTTTTTACCTTGCGGGTTAGTAAAGCGCAGAATGAGCATGTGCTCAGCCATCCAACCTTCATGACGGGCCATGTTAGATGCAATCCGTAGCGCCAAACATTTCTTGCCGAGGAGCGCGTTTCCGCCGTATCCAGAACCGTAGGACCAAATCAGGTTTTCTTCTGGGAAGTGCGCAATATACTTCTGCTCAATCGGAGCGCACGGCCAGCGGCTGTCTTTTTGGCCGGGCTCAAGCGGAGCGCCAACCGAATGCAGACACGGAATGAATTCACCGTTATCGCCGAGTACATCGAGCACCTTCGTGCTGACGCGAGCCATAATGTGCATATTGACCACCACATATGGGCTGTCGGAAATTTCGATACCGATCTTGGCAATCGGCGAGCCTATCGGCCCCATCGAGAACGGGATCACGTACATGGTACGGCCCTTCATGCAACCCTTATACAACGCGACCATGGTTTTCTTCAGTTCACCCGGATCAATCCAGTTGTTGGTCGGACCGGCATCCTCCTGCTTCACCGAAGCAATGTAGGTGCGGTTTTCAACACGAGCCACATCCGACGGGTCGGAATTAAAGGCAAAGCTGTTTGGCCGCTTCTGCTCGTTCAGTTTAATCGCCATGCCACAGGCCACCATTTCGGCCATCAGACTATCGTATTCTTTTTTCGAACCATCGCACCAGACCACGCGGTCAGGTGTACACATCTTTTGTACTTCCGCCACCCAGTTGAGCAGCTTCTTATTCTTCGTCGGTGCAGTCATTTTACAGTCCTCCATTAGGTTATAGGTTGTCAAATCCGGCTAAAATTCTGCATAAGGTGCTGAAATGACTCAGGCAAGTCAACCACCGAACCAATAAAAGTGTGAGTGATACAGTGATATTTTTTCCATTCCCGCTTTTATACCGCACCCACCTTGCCTATCCTCCCCCGCATGAATATTGAAATTCTATCCGTAGGTCCCTTTGAAGTGAATTGCGCCATCGTCTGGAACGAGGCCAAACAAACGCTCGTCATCGACCCCGGTTATGATGCCGCCAGCATCGAAGCCGTGCTAAAACAGAACGGACTCGTCGTCACCGCCTATCTACTAACTCATGGCCATGCCGACCACCTCTGCGCCCTCGCTGATCTGCACGCCACTCGCCCCGCACCGGTTTACATTCACGCCGAAGACTACAAATGGGCCTTCGGTCAACAAAACCAAATTCCACCCTACTACCCCGTCCCCAGAAAACCCTCCACCGAATTTATTCATCCGGAAACGTCCAATTCTTGGAACATTGCTGATTTAAAATTCCAGTGCTTAGAAACGCCCGGCCATACCAAAGGATGCGTCTGCTACTACTTCGAGCAAGAAAAGATCATCTTCACCGGCGATACGCTCTTCAAAGGCACTTGTGGACGCACCGACCTGCCCGGCGGCGACGGACGCATCCTCGCACAATCTCTCAAAAAACTAGCCACCCTGCCCGACGACGTCACCGTCTATGCCGGCCACAACGAAAGCACCACGATCGGCTACGAAAAGCGCACCAACTTTTTCATGCAACAAGCGGCAAAATAAACGTGCGCCGCCGGATAATCCCCTTAGTCTTTGATTATTCGATCCGTTACGGCTACATTCCAACGCATGGGAAAACTGGAAAACACCTTTTCATGGTCATTCAGCGCAGCGGCAGATTTCGATGAATGCCGTCGGCGGCGCTTCTGGAACAAGTATGGCATGTGGGGCGGCTGGGAGAAAAGCGCCTCGCCGGAAACCAAAAAAGCCTACCAGCTCAACAAGATGGATAATCGCTGGGGACTAATGGGACAAGCCGCTGAAAACTCCGTCATGCGCGTTCTGCGCCAGCACCAAGCGGGTAATCCCATCACCGCCGAGGAGGCCTTCGAAACCGTCGCCCGCCCTTTCCTGCGTCAAAAGTGGACAGAATCCAAACGCGGCGAGTGGAAAGAAAATCCAAAAAAGTTCTGTTGCCTGCGCGAGCATTATTACGGCGTGATGGGCGATGAAAAAGCCGTTGCCGAACAAATGAGCAATCAGATAAAAACCTGCATCACCCATTTCATCGAAAAGGTTCTCCCAAGAATTGGAAACATCACCCGCGAGCAGGAGCTACCGGTAAAGACACCGGATATGGGCGGCGACCCGGAGAGTATCGAATTCAAAGGCGTCAAACTGTATGTAATTCCTGACTATGCCTACCGCATCGGCGGACAGTTTCATATCCACGACTGGAAGGCGGGTAAGGTCAAAGAGTCGCACCGTGAACAGCTGGGGCTTTATGCGCTCTGGGCGCGCGAAAAATTTAGAGCCAAACCAAATGACACGTTCCTCTATGTCGAATATCTCAACGAAGGACAAGTGGCCCCATTCCAACTCGCGACCGAAGATTTTGAACTGCTCGAAGCACGCATCGAAGATTCGGTGGCAGAAATGACGGAATATCTGGTCGACTTCGACCGCGTGAAAAACGTGCCGCTCCCGAAAGAAGAATGGGAGCTTGCCGCCGACCCAGCATCCTGTAAAAACTGTAACTTTTACGAACTCTGCAAGGCAGAACTGGAAGCGTAACGCGGCGGGTATTATTTCGCCGGCTCTGTAGGTAGCAACCGAATCCGCGCGGGTTTAACCACTGGCAAATCCATGCCTTCTGCCCAATAAGTTTTGCCCATAATCTCAAGTTTCATACCGGAAAAAGTCTGCATCTGAGCGGCATTCCCCCGCACGTAACAAACAATGACATCGGTAAAATGATCATCAACCAGCTTATACAGCGCCGCATCTGCAGGCTGCAGAATACCGTAATACGTTCCGTCGCCGCCCTGTGTTTTAGAAGGATCGACCGTAAGCTTTTTCTGCGCAGTTGCTGAAATGGCCGTCATGATCTCTTGAACAGTCGCCTCTGCACCAACCTGCGCGACCGTCTGCGAGCCCTGAACAACCACGGGAACGGTAGCCACAAATCCGGGCGCATCCACATACTTACGACTAATCCAAATGACCGTATTGGAAGTCGGAGCAATCTTCAACCACTGCGCCAGCTCACCGCGAACACTTAAAACCGTATCACGACTCGCCGTACCGACAATGCTATGGCTCAAACTCGGACCGGACCGAACGTTAAGCAGTTCCGTCCGCACCGTTTTATTGCTGACAAACTCACTGCTCACCCAGAAATCAACCGTCTCTGGCGGAAAAACACCGACCCAATCCGGGTTGCTATTGTCTTTAAGAACTAATTCATCGCCCAGCATCGCGCGACTAAGCAGAACCGCATTCGTATCCGGAACAGCACGCAGGCTAACACGTTCACCGGTCACTTTAACTTTTACAGACTCCTGCGCGCAAACAGCGGCAGACAGCGCGATAAGTGCAAACAGAATTTTCTTCATAGCATCTTCTCCTTTAGCCCGAACAACTGGATAGCATTCTCCATCGTCGTTTTTGCCAGCGACTCTACTGTAAAGCCACGCAGTTCAGCAAGCCGCTTGGCCGTATCCACCACAAAGGCGGGCTCGCAACGCTCGCCGCGATGCGGCACGGGCGCGAGATACGGGGCATCCGTTTCAATCAGCAACCGATCATCCGGAATAAATATGGCCACTTCACGCAATGGATCGGCGTTGGCAAACGTAACAATACCACTAAAACTGATATAAAATCCGAGGTCGAGCAACGCCTTGGCCATCTTTTGATCGCGCGTGAAACAATGAATCACGCCAAGACACGCTGGGTCGCCTTTCCAATGTTTGGAAAAATCGGTAAGAATCGAAAGGGTGTCGTCGTCCGCGTCGCGCGTATGAACAATCACCGGCTTGCGGGAATGGATCGAAATTTCCAAACATTGGAAAAAAAGCCGCTGTTGTTCCTTAGCCTTTTCCGGCTCATAAAAGTAATCGAGTCCCGTTTCGCCGATTGCAACCGTTACATCGTTCGCCGCCAGTTCGCGCAATGCGGTAATATCGCAAATCGACCCCGCCATATGCCGATCATAACCCGCCGCGGCATAAATACGCTTTGGAAAAGCTCCCGCCAGCCTCTGCGCCAACTCATTAGCCTCTGGCGACCCGCCGACCGCAATCATATTAAAAGCATTGGCAATATCCGCACGCTCCAACACCGACTCCAGCGTGCCGTCTTTAACAAAGTCGTCGAAATGGACATGGGTATCGAAAAACATAAACGGACGTTACATTAAATAATGAAAAGATGAAATATTGGAATGGTAGAAATGGTAGCAAACAAAACCAATAAACTTCACATCACAGATCCAAAAAATTCTGCAAGAGCTCTTTGCCGCACTGAGTGAGGATCGATTCAGGATGAAACTGGACGCCGTGAACTGGGAATTGCGTATGCATCAGCCCCATAATTTCCCCTTCAGCGGTTTCTGCAGTGATTTTCAGACAGGCTGGCAGGCTTTCGCGTTCGACCAGCAATGAGTGATAGCGCGTGGCGTTGAACGGGCTGGGCAATCCTTTAAAAACGCTTTCGCCTTTATGCAGGATCGGCGAGGTTTTGCCGTGCATCAGCCGAGCGGCGCGGACGACGTTGCCGCCAAAGACATCACCAATGGCCTGATGGCCAAGACAGACGCCAAGTAGCGGAACGCGTGGACCGAATTCGCGAATGATATCGCATGAAATACCCGCTTCTCTCGGCGAACACGGACCGGGACTAACCAACACCTTCTCTGGCTTGAGCGCAACGGCCTCTGCAACAGTGATTTTATCATTGCGAAAAATCTTCATCTCCGCACCTAGCTCGCCGAGATACTGTACGAGGTTGTAGGTAAACGAATCATAGTTATCTATCACTAAAATCATTTTGAGCCCCCTGCCCGTGCGGCGGCATAGTATTTGGCCAGTGCGAGCGCTTTCATCATACCACGAGCCTTGTTGCGGGTTTCTTGATATTCCATTTCAGGAACCGAATCAGCAACGATCCCCGCGCCGGCTTGCACGTAAGCTTTATTCTTATCGAGCACGACCGTTCGGATCGTGATGCACGAGTCGAGATTACCGTCGAAACTAAAATAACCGACGGCGCCAGCATACGGACCTCGCTTGGCCTTTTCAAATTCAGCGATCAGCTCCATAGCGCGAATTTTCGGGGCCCCGCTAACCGTTCCTGCAGGAAACGTGGCGCGCATAACATCGTAAGCATCGTATTCCGGCGCAAGCGTTCCAGTGACATCAGAAACGATGTGCATGACATGGCTATAGCGTTCAATCACCATCTTTTCAGGCACTTTAACGCTCGAGAATTCACAGACACGACCAATATCGTTGCGACCCAGATCGACTAGCATAACATGCTCAGCGATTTCTTTGGGGTCGGCCAGCAACTCTTTTTCAAGGGCAAGATCTTCCGCCTCTGTTTTACCGCGAGGACGGGTTCCTGCAATCGGACGAACTTCAATCCGGCGGTCTTCGCAACGCACATGAACTTCCGGCGATGAACCGACCAGCGCGCTTACCCCGAGATCCAAACAGAACATATACGGCGACGGGTTAATGGCACGCAGTGCACGATAAACATCAAGAGAATCGGCCGTGTTTTCCACCTCAAAACGCTGCGAAAGCACCGTCTGAATAACGTCACCCGCATGAATATATTCCTGCACCTTGCAAACCATATCTCGAAATTCATCCGGCGTGGTGTTGGATTGAGGCTCGATCGGTTCCACATTCAAATGCGCATCAATCAACACGCGGTCGACCGGCTTCATTAATGCCGCACAAAGCTCGTCGATTTCCGCCAGCGCTGCTTCATAAGCTTTATTTACATCGCCATCGATAAAAGCATTCGCAACCACTTTCATGGTATGATTCACACGATCAAAAATAATGATGGCATTAGTAACCATCATCACCATGTCCGGATTACCAATTACATCTTTTTTTATCACCGGAACGCGCGGCTCAAAAACAGAAATCATATCGTAACCGAGAAATCCAACTGCGCCGCCGGTAAACCGCGATAACGCCGGATCGCGCACCGGCTGATAGCGGCTCATATAAGCCTTCAGCACACCAAGCGGATCGGTATCTGTTATTCTTTTCGTCGCAGCACCTTCGGTGATTTCAGTGGTAGTTCCATAGGCGCGAAGGATAGCCCGCGGGTTTCCTCCGATGAAGGAATAGCGGCCAATATGCTCACCACCCTCAACGCTCTCCAGCATCCAGGTATGTGATGCGTTATCTTTTTCTCGAAGGAATTGCCGCACTCGTTCATAAGCAGAAACCGGAGTCTCCTGATCGGCTAAAATTTCCTTCCAGACCGGAATCAGATTTCCCTGCTCCGCCTTTTTTAAAAATGTCTCTCGATTCGGCTGCACACTCATGGTTTACCTATATTAAAGTGCTTTTGTACCTGCAACCGGCATCCAGCGCAAGTTCCGCTTTTCCAATGTTTGAAAAACATATACGCACTAAATCCAGTTAATCCATTTGCCACGCATCACATCTTTGTTGTCTGCCAGACAGGCAATTTTATCAGCTCTTAAATGTTTTTATTTATTAGCCTCGAGATGGAGTCAAAACAGACCTTCCGACAAACAAAAAACCTAACAATCAATAAAATCAGAATTTTCATCGCGATATCGAAAAGATTAAACGATATCTCCCAAATATCGTACCGCACCGAGGATTTAAACTGCGAGTTAACTTAGACAGACCGCTCTGCCTCGGCACAGGTGGTAGCAATTGGAAGCCAATCGGTGAGTTTAGAAAATTCAAAAAGCTTCCGAACTTTGGAGCCAGCGTGAAGCATGACGACTTTCTGAACCCGCTTACGAAGCTCCAGCAACGCGCCGATTTCTAACGAAGAGAGCGTTTCAACATTGCGCAAATCAATGACCACCTTGCCGGACAAATCGGACGGCAAGGTTTCCAACCCCTGAAACAGATGGTAGGTTACGTCCGGCGGCGGAGCGGACGAATCAATCTTAGCCGGAATATTCCGCCCAAGCTTCAATTCAAACGTCAGCCAGACCGCACGGAACAGAAACGCAATATTTGAAAGGTAGCGTTTCGTCAGCCGTTTGGGGTCGGTTCCCCAGCGCCAGAGCCATTCACAATGAATTTTTTGAATCCAAACTGGGGCGCGAGTCTGAATACCGGCGATAAAGTCGAGCGTTCCGCCAATGCCGATAGAGACAGGAAGTTTCCATGTTTTGACGTGCATGTGGTTGAATTTGTCCTGTTTCGGCGCACCAAAGGCGGTGAAAAGAATATCCGGCTTCGCTTCGTCTAAACGGCGCAGAATTTCTGCGTGATTCATTTTGTCGAGCGGCGCATACGGCGGCGACCACGCGCCAGCGACTTTCAAATCCGGATGGCGCTTCTTAAGAACGTCCATCGCTTTAGCGGCAACTCCCTCGGCAGCTCCGAGGCCGTAAATACTGATTCCCTCTTTTTCCGCGCGGGCAGCCAGCATCGGTGTAATATCACTGCCCGTCACCCGCTCTTTCAGCGGCGGGCCAAAAAACGGCGCGAATTTAACTGGCGGAAAACCATCAGCAATCACCAAATCCGCTTCACGCAGTACGCTTCGCAATTCGATATCGTGCTGGGCTTGAACAATGAAATCAAGATTGGCCGTAGCGATATAACCAGGCTTACCGGAGCGAACGCGATCTACCGTCCACTGAATGGCTTCCTCGAACGTGACATTATGAAAAGGCACCCCGAAGAGCACCAGCGGAACCGGACTGAAGGAGTTAGACATGCCGTGAGGGTAGATAATCGCAGAGCTCCTTTCAAGCACCGTGAGTCAGCACCTTAGCAAAAGAAGTTACCAATAAAGCGACATCCTTACTGGTATGCGCGGTTGAAATAAAAGCGGTTTCAAACTGTGCGGGAGGAAGATAAATCCCGCGTTCCAGCATCGCATGGAAAAAGCGGCCGTAGGCCTCCGTATCACAGGTTTTTGCTTCAACCAGATTCTGTGGCAGTCCTTTTCGGAAAAAGAAGGTAAACGCGCTGCCTAATTGCTGAACTTCCACACTTTGGAAGCTTCGGAACAGTTTTTGCCCTATTTTGGGAAACGGATTATCCCGCTCCATTTTCTCCAGAGCGGCCAACCCTGCGGCAACGGCCAGCGGATTACCGCTGAGCGTTCCCGCCTGATAAACCGGCCCGATTGGTGCAAGCTGCTCCATGATTTTGCGCCGCCCACCGAGTGCGGCAAGTGGCAGTCCACCGCCAATAATTTTACCAAGGCAGGTCAAATCCGGCTCGATGCCACACAGCGCGCCGTAGGTTGTCTGGCCGAACCGGAAACCGGTAATCACCTCGTCAAAAATCAGCAATGCACCATGGGCACGGGTCAAATCGCGCAACGCTTCAAGAAATCCAGGATTGGGAAGGACCAACCCCATGTTCGCCGCGACCGGTTCCACAATAATCGCGGCGATCGAATCACCATGCGCCGCCATAATCTGCTTCACCGCTTCGATATCGTTATACGGCGCAACCAACGTATCGTTCGCCACCGACGCCGGAACACCAGCGGAAGAACTTGATCCACCGCTCAACAATCCGCTTCCGGCAGAGACGAGCATCGAATCGGAATGGCCGTGATAGCAACCGTCGAACTTCAAAATCTTATCCCGCCCCGTCGCGCCGCGCGCAAGACGGATTGCCGTCATCACCGCTTCGGTGCCGGAGTTAACGCAACGCACTTGTTCAACATATGGAATCATTGAACAAAGCTTTTCTGCAAAAAGAACCTCGCGGTGGGTCGCCGCACCGAAGCCAGTACCATCCACCGTCGCCTTCAATACCGCTCCGACAATTTCCGGATCTGCATGCCCGAAAAGCAATGCACCCCACGACATGCAGAAGTCGATCAGTTCACGACCGTCGGAGGTGTACAGCTTTGCACCCGCACCGCGCTCAATAAAGACGGGCGTTCCACCGACGGAACGGAAACTACGCACCGGACTGTTCACCCCACCGGGAATTACCTGTAGCGCACGATTAAAAAGTTCTTTATTTGAAAAAGCGGTCATATTGATTAGCCCAGTAAGAAATAAAAATATCTGTTCCGGCGCGTTGCATCGCCGCCATGTTTTCGCGAACCATTGAACGCAGGTCGCCCCAGCCGCGTTCCGCCTGCGCAATCAGCATCGAATATTCACCGCTGACGTTGTATGCCGCGACCGGTAGATCAGTCGCTTCGCGCAACTGATGAATAACATCGAGATACATCAGCGCCGGTTTGACCATGAGAATGTCCGCGCCTTCATCTTCATCCAGCTCCGATTCGCGCAAGGCCTGCCGCAAATCATTATACGGAGCCTGATAGCCTTGCCGGTCGCCTTTGCCGGGAGCCGACTGCTCCGCCTCGCGGAACGGGCCGTACATGGACGAAGCAAACTTGCTGGAATAGCTCATCAGTAGCGTATCGGTCAGCGCCTCTTCGTCGAGCGCCTCGCGGATCGCCAGCACCTGTCCGTCCATCATCGCGCTGGGCGCGACGCAATCGGCACCGGCAGCAGCGTGCGAAACGGCCACCTTCTGCAACAGTTCCAACGTTGCGTCATTATCAACCTCTCCGTTGACATGCAATGCCCCGCAATGTCCATGATCGGTATAAGCGCACAGACAGACATCGGTGAAAACTGTCAATTGCGGAAAGGCTTTTTTGATGAGCGGAATCGCCCGTTGAACCGCGCCTTTTTCATTGAACGCTTCCGAACCTTGGAAATCTTTCTTAGACGGATCAGTCAAACCGAACAGCAACACGCAGCCAACTCCGCTTTCAACCACCGGCTCCAGTTTTTTGAGCAGGACATCGGCGCTCATACGCGACTGACCCGGCATGGCAGAAATCGGTTCATCCACTTTCTTTCCTTCGCGTAGAAACACCGGCCAGACAAACTTTTCCGGCCCCGGCAAAGATTGCCCCAGCATTTTCCGCAAGCCTTCCGTGCGGCGCAATCTTCTTAATCTGGTTTCAGGAAACATGGTTTATTCTCCGGTTAGCTTCATAAACGGCCAAAGCGTACAAACTTCTCTCGACGGTGGCCATCTCGCCGATGATGTCAGCTTTCAGGCCGAAGGACTTTAGCGAGGTTTGAGTCGGTCCGCCAATGGCGAGGACCGTTTTATTCTTCAGTGCATCGGCGCCCCACTGTTCAATAAAGGACTCCACAGCGGATGCGCTGGCAAAATAGACCGCATCAAACTCCGGCATTTCGGCATATTTTACAAACTGGTTTTCATACAGAACACAATCGGTTACCTCCGCGCCAGCGGCGCGCAGTCCGTCGGCCAGTTCCGGCCCGGCTTTCTGCGAACGGAGGCGTAAGATTTTTTTCCCCTTCACAACCGGCGCGGCAGCTTCAAGCAGTCCCTTGCCGGAGAAATCACTCTCCGGCATCAGATCGCAACCCAGCCCAACCTTTTCAAGTGCCCGCGCGGAGCCCGACCCGACGCTCATAATTTTCGGCAGGCGGCGCAAATCGAATTTTTCTTTTAGCATGAGTTCATGGAAACACCGAACTGCGGATGGCGAAGTCAGCGCTATCCAATCGTACGCCTCCAATCCTTGGAGACGTTGAGGAATTGATTCAAGCCGGATCAACGGACGGACAACCGGCTTCCCACCAAAATCATGCACTACCTGCGCGGCCTGATCCATCAGCGCTTCACTGCATGTCAGTAGGACTCGCTGTCCACCGAGCGCGCCGAGCGTTTGATTAAATCCGTAGCGGGCGATTTCACCGACAATGAACAGACCCGGCAATTGACGGGTGGCGTCATCCATTTCCGGTAAAATCCCGAGCGTTCCGCGCAACACCCTTTCGCGGTCTGAACCGGCCTCAAACACAAAGACACAAGGTGTGTCGCCGGAAAGACCGTCATCGATCAACTCCTGCGCCAACTGATCCGCAACACCGACCGCCATATAAAAAACAACGGGAAGCTCTGCTCTTGCCGAACCGGAAACGGAGCCCAACCCCCCGCCCTGCAAGCGCGGCGTCATGACGGAAAATCCGCGTGCCACGCCGCGCCGCGTCAGCAGAATGCCGGTATTGGCGGCGGCAGTCTGCATAGCGCTGATGCCGGGAATCACGCGACTGGCGAGACCGAGTTCTTCGAGCGCATCCACCTCTTCAGCAAGCCGCCCAAAAATTCCGGCATCGCCGCCTTTAAGACGCACCGTGCGTTTCCCTTTGCGCACGCAATCGCATAACAACTGATTAATTTCATCCTGCGGCTGAGAGTGCGCACCGAGCCGTTTGCCGACGTAAAATTTCTGCGCCGTTTCCGGCAGATGGTTTAAAAGCGAATCATCCATGAGCGCGTCGTAAAGACAGACCTCGGCAGTTTGCAACGCACGAACTCCGTCGAGTGTGATGTGCCCGGCACAAACCCCCGCGCCGACAAACGTAACGCTTTTTACAAACAGACTGCGGATCGCGCACAGACGCGGATCATTTTTCCGGAACGTCACCGCCAAAGCTCCCTGCGATTCCGAAGTTTCCAGCTCGTTCAGCGGAATCCATTCGGTAATGTGGTCTTCAAGGCCCAGCCGTTGCAACGCGACGCCAGCCATAATCAGCAGATCAAACTTCCCTTCATCCAGCTGTTGAATCCGTTCTTCCATGTTGCCGCGAACCGCCTGCTGTTTTGCGAACGGGAACCGTTTTTTGGCATAGGCCGCGCGGCGCTCACTGCTGACTCCGATCACTTTCGGATTCAGCGAACCGACCAGCACGTCACGCCGGTCACCGGAATCAGGAAGCCAAAACCAGTCGATACCATCCGGCACTGGATCAGGCAGATCCTTGGCGCTGTGAACGGCAAAATCAATCCGCCCTTCGAGCAATGCTTCATCGAGCGTGCGGGTAAAAAAGTCGGCCGGACTTTCGCGCAGATCGGTAATGCGGTCGGCATCACCGGGCGTGATGATTTCCAATGTTTGGAACTCCGCCTCCGAAAATAGCGCACGAAACCGCGTCAGCACCTGATTCGTCTGCCAAAGCGCCAGACGACTATTGCGCGTTCCCGCCCTGAAAACTTTTGATGATCCGTTCATACTGTTCCTGATGATCTCCAATGATTCGGCTACAGTGGTTAAAAATATCGTCCATTTCAGGGGTTTCGCGACATTGCCAATGCTTCAAGCCGTCGAGGTCGATCAGACTGAGCTCGGGCGAAAGACCAGCCAGCCCCGGCTCGATATTGCGCGGCATCCCGAGGTCGACGAGTACGATTTTTTTCTCCTGATCGAAAAACGGCGCATGACCGCTGTGCAGGACATGGCCTGGAGCTTCGGTGGCGCTAATGATGATGTCGGCTGCGCCAAGACGATCTTTGATGCTGTTAAACGTGCAAAGCTCAACTTTGCTTTTCCAATCTTCGGAAAGTTCGGGGCCGTTGATGTGATAACACCAGATGATCTTTCCAACCTTTGGAAGCGCATCGCGCACCAGCCCCTGCCCGATCATCCCTGCACCAAGCACCATCAGGGTTTTTGCCGAAAGATCCTGCACCTGCGTCTGAAGATATTTCAGTGCAAGGTTCTCAATCTCTTCTTTATGCAATAATGGAGCCACTTCGGTCTGAATGTGTTTGGAAACATGCAGCAGCGACGAGACCCATTCCTGCATCATACTACCGGCCCAGCCACGTTGCTGAGCATCCGCCAGAGATTCCTTAATCTGCGCGGCAATATGACTTTCGCCGGGTGTCTGAGACAGCATACCAGCGGAAACCATACACAAATGCTCATAGGCTTCCGCGCCGTGCTTAAGATAAAATTTTTCCGGCTTCAACTTATCGAACCCGAGAATATGACGCAGAATTCCGTTGGTGCTCGTTTCCTTAGAAGCCACCGCGATGACTTCAACTCGGTTACAGGTATTCAGAATCATAAATTCATGAATGCCCCACAGCTGCATGATCATCCAGCCGGTGCGCTCATAACGAGGACCTGTTAAATGAAACGGTTCGCGCTCTTCGATGTCCATGCGGTGATGATCGGTTCCCACCACGACAAGATCGGCTGTTTCAACCATCGCCATATGCTTCGCCAGATTATCTTTAATCAGCTTGGCCTGCCGGCATGACTGTCCACCCGTGGAAACCGTCAGCGTGACGCTTCCGTGGCGGGTAATCGCCGGCGTGGTGAAATCACTCTTTGCCCAGTTACCGTCCACGCAACTGCACAGGACGTTGTGCTTACGGGCATCGTCGAGAACCTGCC
>CAZTEK010000017.1:5816-17337 GCA_964612095.1 uncultured Verrucomicrobiota bacterium | reverse complement strand
TGGCCAGTCCATCGCGCAAGACGAAATAATCGCAGCCATTTGGATTTTTCAGTTTTGACAAACTGCTGGACTCCGCGGCAAATGCCACCGGACCGCACACACAAACCGCTGCTGTTATTACCATCATCCAGACTTTCCGTTTCATATGGCTCATCCCTGCTCACAGCGGATTAACAGGCAGCCCGTTCCGCCTCCTCCATGGCAATCTGCGACCACTCCCACAGCCGTTGCGGCTCATAACGAACCGTGGAAATATCTTTCATGATCAGCTCGACATGACATTTCCCTTCCGTGGCATCAAGAAACTCGCGAATCGCTTTGCGGGCCCGTTCCGGATGCCAGACATCCTCGGCTAGAATAGCCGGATTAGGTTTCCGGCTTAAAACATATTTACTGCCCAGATTTTCGATGGCGCGATCCGTTTTACACCACGGACTCACGGATACCTTACGCAAGTTGGGAATGCGGGCCAACACATCGGCTTTACCGTCGAGCGGCTCGCAACAGCCGTAATAGTTCAACCCCCAGCGCTTCATCCACCGGATATCGTGTTCAACCGCGAACTCCCAGTGGAATTCAGGGGAAACCTCTGAAAAAATCTGAGCATTTGAACAGCCCCACATGTTGTGAGGGAGGATATGTTCCGGATTAAAGTCTGCGCCGGGAAGTTGTGATGTATATCCGTATCCGCCGGATCCGTGGATGGTGTTGTCGGTATTAAGTGAAAGTAAATTTTGAGCTACGAACTGATCCATCTCAGTCATCCAGGCATCCACCATCCGGTCCACCAAAGCATGAACCAGTTCAGGCTCCTCGTACATCATCAGCATAGCCTGTTCAATGCCCGTCCAGCGGATCAGATAATCCCACGGGGTAAACCATATCCGGGCCTTACCGCGCTTTTTGACCGGCAGAATCCCTTCATAAATCCCGAGCATCGCTTCATAGCTCAGGGCGGTCACCTGCTCGTGATGTGTCACGACCGGCATTTTAATTTTTTCAAGATCATCAAACGACTGGATTTGCACTTCAAAGTGGCGGGATACCACGTCATTGGACTCGTCTGTTTTTACAATTTCGGTCTTTTCATTTATGCCGAATCCGGTGCTCTCAATCGCCAGCGGGCAGACCATCCATGAATCCAGAACTGTATCAGCCGGCATATGCCGCCATTGATAAAGCTCCTTTCTCAATGCCAGCTCCTGATTGCGTGCCCACTCGTTTTCGCAGTGCAACGTGAGCTCGTCGTTCACATTCATTTCGTTCCATGGAATTTCATTGATCCAGACCATCGGGCGAACCGATTGCATGTCATTGAGCTTCCGCCACAGCACCGCCTTCTGCCCATGAACCGGGAGGGCGGACGCCTCTGCTTTTTCGGCGGCCAGTTTCCGCAGAACGGCACAATCCTCCGCGGACACCTTGAAATCGGTTTTATTCATCCCTTAGCCCCTTTTAAATGAAACCTTTTCGACTCTGTCTGTTACCGCCGGGCGCCACTCACCAGAGCGGCTGTCCCGGTTCGGAAAACACACAGCTGGTGAACTGAATACGGCGCGGCGGCGCGGCGAATTCAACCGCCACGACCGTGTCGAACTCGTTGCATTTTTCGGGCGGCAGATCGATCAGAATCGTCTTAAGCTCCACCTTCCAGTTCAACGGCTCACCGGTCCGAAGCAGGCGCACGGAAACCGGACGGTCACTGATTCCACGGAGCGCGACCGCCTCGGACGGTTTATCCAGCACATGAAGGAATAGCGTGTTATCCTTATGCGTAGTCGGCCCGTAGAAGTGCCAGGGGGAAATCCCGCGTCCGCAGCCGTAGAGTGACTCTCCGCTGTGTGAGATCCATTTGCCGATCGCCTCAAGCCGGTCAACGGCCGGTTGCGGAAACGTTCCGTCAGCTTTGGGTCCAACATTTAGCAGCAGAGTGCCGCCTTTGGAACGGACATCCACCAGATAACGCAGCAGCTCGCCGGGCGTTTTATAGGTCGACTCGATGGGGCTCCATGACCACTGATGATTCATCGTCATGCAGGTTTCCCAAACGCCGTTCAACGGCTCCAACGGGATCTGCTGTTCTGGTGTGGCATAGTCGCCCATACCGGGCAGCCGATCGTTACAGATAATGCCCGGTTGCAGATTCAGCATCATCATCTTGAGCTCCTCGGCGCACCACCGTTCACCGGCCCATCCCGGAACATCAAACCAGAACAGATCGATTTTCCCGTAGTTGGTCAGGAGTTCCTCAATCTGGGTAAACATCCGTTTCAAATACCGGTTCCATCCATCGGGATCGAAGCGGCTCGGATATTTGGGCGAAGAAAAACGGATCGACGCCGGCATGGCGGAATAATCCTCATCGGTCCAGTCCGGCAGTGAAAAATACAGACCAACCTTCAGATCCGCCTTGCGGCAGGCCTCGACAAACGGAGCCACCAGATCCCGTTTCGGTCCGATTTTCGCGCTGCTGAAATCCTTGGTTTTGGTATCCCACATGCAGAAGCCGTCATGGTGCTTGGTACCCATCACGGCATATTTCATACCGGCCTTGGCTGCCAGCTGACACCATGCATCCGGATCATAGTTTTCAGCCTTGAAACGGGGGGCCAGCGCTTCGTAATCCGCGACCGACCACCCCTTGGCTTTCGGATCCACGTCATCCTCGCTGCCCATGAACTTCATACTCCAGGACTCGACGATGCCCGCGACCGAATAAATTCCCAAATGGATAAACAACCCGAAGCCCGCATCCTCAAACCATTTTGTATTCCCCGACAATGTATAGCGATTAGCCATTTAATTTTCCTTTGATTAATTTATTTCTGTAACTGTTTCTCAATCGCGTCGGCAACCTGTTCAGCCAACTTCAAACTTCCTTTGGTGTTGCAATGAACGCCGTCAGGCGCCTGCAAGGCGGCCGGATCGGCCGCTACCACCGCATTAAGATCATTGATTAAAACGCCGCCCTCCTTCATGACCCGCTCAGCGACTGCGTTGTACTGCGGGACGAGAACCGGATCATATCCGCGATAATACTTCGCGATCGGCGTTGTATTGCCCCAGATCAGTTTGGCACCGGTTGCTTTCAGCCGGCCGCCCAGTTCCCTGAGATTTTTTTCATAGTCGGCAAGCGAGGTGCGCGGGGCTCCGGTTTCGGCGGTCGGGAAGCCGACTGTATCGTCGCCCATTTTATAGGGATCACCGTCAAAGCAGTAGCGCAGATCATGCACGCCGTGATTCAAATGGATCACATCCCATTTCCGTCCGTCGAGCCACTTGTCGAGATCGCGCACGCCGATGAACGTGGCACCGCAATTGGCATTGGGGCGATGGACATTCACCCGGTCGGTCAGCAGCGCGCGCACGACCGGCGTATATCCCATGGAGATCGAATCGCCGATAATCAGCACCCGCGGCAGCGACGAATCCGCCACTTTGTCATACTCGGGATCCAACACCGCAGCCGAAAACACCGGCCAGGCACTCAACAGCACAACGCAACCGATCCACAAGGATTTTAAAACATGCATAACTTTCATGAACCGATCTCCTGATTTATTTAGTTCCTGTGAAACTCAAATTTTTGTCGTTTCTTCGAGCGAGGCGTGTTGCATGACGAACCGGACAGATTGGTCAATATCAACTGCCGGGAAATGATGCCCGTTACACGCATTCCCTTCCTGCACGCAAACCAGATCGATATCCCATCCCGCTTTATTGAGTCTCCGTCTGGCTTCCAGAGTATTCTCCTCGGGAGGAACCACTTCATCGTTCAGGCTAATGACATGCCGTAACGGGATCTTCGCTCTGGCAACCGGCTCAAGAAGATCAACCGGGTTTCCTTTAAATGCCTTTAACTCCTCTTCATCTTTGAATCCATAAAACCGGATCGCATCATCCAGTTGCAGCCTAGTATCAGCCCGCCTCAGCGGCCAGCTCTTCAAATCCATCACCGGCGTATCAGCGAAAATGCAGGAAATTCTCTCTGGACGTCTTGCCGCATACCGGTAGGCGTGCAGACCGCCCCGGCTGACGGCTTCAAGCGCCGGCTTCTCAGCAAGAGACCACTGTCTCCTCACCAGCGCGTAAAATTGATCCATAAGATCAAGAGCTTGGTCTGAGCCCAACATGGAGACCACATCGATATAAGCAATATGAAACCCTGCTTTGATCAATGCTTCATCCACCTCGGGGTGGTATTCAGGAAACGATGTGCGCCATACCCACGGATTCCCAGAGGCTGCCGATGCAGGGCCATCAACGAAACACGGGTACTCGTTCATTGTAAACCGGTACATCATAACCCTGCTCCGGATTGTTGCACGGGATGCAGAAACGGTGCAGCGGGCAGACCCGCCGTGTTGTAAAGCGTACTCGCCGGATTGTCCGCCCACGCATAACGAATCGCGCAAGGGGTATCAATCGAAGCGGAGGAAACGACAACGGTCTCTCCGTTTAGTGCAGCCCGCGCGGGCTTAAAAACTCCATCCGCCCCGGCCAGCTCAAAACCCCCATCCCCTTTCAAAACCAGCGCCTGGCCTACCCCTCCGGCATCAAACGCGAGCACGGCGGTACTTCCGTCAATCCGCACCGCGGTCGGACGGGGGCCGGATGAAACGATCTCCTGCCGATAGACCCGATCCAGCGCGACCAGCGCCAGACGCCGGCCCGCATCCTGTTTGTTTTTCGGATGGATATTTTTCGGATCGCCGATATCGATGCCGGTTGCCAGCCAGACCGCAGGCACGGAGTCGGCCACCTTCTGCTGCGCCGCACGCAGAACCGCCCAGCTGTCCGCAGAGCCCCAGGTGGCTCCTCCGCCGCCGAAATTGACCAACTGCATGATAACGAACGGAAGATCCGGCTGATTCCAGTCCGTGCGCCAACCGCCGACCAGCATCTTCATCATATCGGCATACCGATTCGCCCGGGTGCAGTTGCTTTCGCCCTGATACCAAACAACTCCCTTGACCGCCATGCCAGTCATCGGCCTGACACGGGCGTCATACCCGCTGCCGGCCGAGTCGGCATGGATCGCAACCCGTACCTGCTCCTCCTGCGTATCGGTCAGCAGACGGACCGGACGCTCCGGCGAAGCCTCCCCTTTTTGCTGCGCGGCGGCAACAGCCTTGCGCCACTCTTCCACCGCTTTGCGATCGGCATCAAACAGCTTTTTGAGATCACCCTGCAAAACCTCCTTCGCATGTGAAACCTCCTCAGCAAAGCCGGGACTTTTTTCACGGGCCGCCCGCGGGGTCCAGTATTCAGCCGGAGTTCCGCCAACCGCCGCCACCGCCAGTCCGACAGGAACATTCAGATTCCGCTGTAATTCACGTCCGAAGAAATAGGCGGTCGCGGAAAACTTTTTTGCGGTTTCCGGGGAACAGACCTGCCAAGGCGTTTTCGCGGCGGAGGCATAAAGGCGGAGCCGGGGATGATTCGCGGCCGCCACCTCCTCCGCCTCATTCAGCACCCCGCCGTACATGCACCAAGGGCCCTGAGCCAACGTCATCTCCATATTCGACTGACCGGAACAGACCCAGACTTCTCCGGCCAGCAGATTGGTCAGCGTCAGGCTGTTCTTCCCTTCAATCGTCAAATCCGGAACCTCTCCCGCAGAAAAAACCGGCAGCACCGCAGTCCAGAGACTGCCCGATCCCTGCCCGGCCGTTTCGGCGACCACCCGGCCGCCGATCTTCACCCGCACCGGCTCGCCGGCATCGGCCCAGCCGGTCAACCGAACCGGCACATCCCGTTGCAGAACCATATCACTGGAAAAGCAGGGGGAAAGCCGGACATCCGCCGAACAGAACACGGGGAACAGCGCGAACAAAACCCATTGATATTTCGTTCTCATTTCAATTCAGCTCCAGTTCGACGGCACCGTCTTTATGATCCAGCTCCAGGCTCAGAATATTCGCCTTGGCGTCCCACTCTTTTACAATCACGCCTGTTTCGGGAACAGCTTTCACTTCAGGCTTTTTGCTGCAACGGATCTGCAGCACGGTCGGACGTTCCGCATATTCGGTATTGGCCTGCAACCACAGCCGCTGGCTGCCTTCTTCAAATTTACCCATCACGTAAGAATGAGGCTCGATGCTTCCGGCAATCTGCTCAAAGGGTCCGCGATTCTTAAGCGGCACCGCATAGGTCTGTTTTTCATCGGTGTTTTCGTTGCTGTTCATGACCGTCAGCGTGTCACCGACCATCGTGACCAGCGCGTCGCCTTCATACCACTGCGAATAGGCCTGATCGAAGAGGCCCTTCACCGCAGAGACATCCTGCAGCTGTGTCAACGGCAGGGTCTGAATCCCCTTCAACTCCGTCTTGCCCTGCGGAAAGATGGGGAAATAATAATAACGTCCGGTGTTCGGAAAGAATTCCATCAGTGTGCCCGGATAGACACCGATGGTCCTGAACCCATACGTTCCGGCGTAGAGTTTTTCCCACTCGTAATAATAGGGATCGGTCTCTTTGCCCGGCACCACACCATCGTTATACACCGCAAGACGGATCTGCGCACAGACCTGTTCTTTCGTCGGAACCAACCGATGCTTAATCACCCCCCGGATAAAAGGCGCGATAAAGCGATTGAACGACGGCGTCAGTTCTCCCTCGCTAGTGTAATAAGCAGAGGGGCTGGCATTCGGCGGATACCCGCGATCGGCCAAACGGTATCCATCGCCAACCCGTGCAATGCCGGTCTGTCCCTCCAGACTAAACACAGAGCATCCCCGGCTGACTCCCATCAGGAATGTAAGATCATAAAAAATGCGCGGCATATCCACTACCAGTCCGCCCCGCTGGCCTAAAATCTCTCCTAGTTTCTTGAAGCCGACCTGCTGCCAGTACCAGCCGCCATCTTCCCATGAGCCCTGATTGCCGATCGCGCCGGACAGATAAAGTCCCAACACCGAACTCTGCGAAACAAACTGGCGGTGGAGGATATTGTTCTTCTGGGCAAATAAGAGATAGTCGCTGTACTCGCGCATCAGATCGCCGTTTTTAATATACAGTTGCTCCCACTTGTTTTCAGAAGGATAGGTGCCGTCCGCCTCGTAGAAAATACGTCCGTATTTTCCGCACAGCTTAAGCAGGCGGTTGGCGTAGGTCTGCGCCAAACCTCCGTGATAAGAAGCGGACAGCGCCTCGCCGCCCATGACCCCCATCGCATTAGGATATTTCTGGAACGCCTCTTCCACATCCGCCAGCGGAGTCCAGCCTACAATCGGCGACGGATGATGCGTACGAATAAAGACCCTCTGATTATTTTCATGAAGCGGGCGCAGATGCTCAATCAGATCGAATTTCATCGCGGTATTGAATGCCATGTAGGGCCGGATATCCTCCGGGATCGTATTTTTAAACTTGCTCCAGTCTTTGACTCCGAATCCTTCAAACGTAAAAAGAGGATGCTGCGGCGTGATGGCGAATTGAAGCGGAGCCTTGCTGTGATCATTATTGACTGCCATTTCGCGCGGGACAGACCACTCGCCGCGATTTTCACCATTCAGAGCGCGCACCCGCCAATGCCAAATGCCGGGAGCCGGGAGCTGGGCATCTGCAGGGATAAAGACCGGCCACTCGATTTCAGAACGAACATCAAATTTTACCGGATCTTTGAATTCTGGGTCGCGCGCCAGTTGCAGTTCATAATCAATAATGCCTTTAATCCCTTTCCAGCGGAAAAAAACAGCCAGATCGGTCAGAGACAGTTTATCCGATGGCGAAGAAAGCTCAGGCGCCGCGAAGGGTGCCGGCACCAACTCCAGCGCATCCAGTTGAATACCGTCTGGCAAATTTACCTGCAAAACAAATGCCTGCCGTTTGCCACGCCAGTCCGTGAGTCCGGTGAAATCGACCGTCTTTGCTTCCGGACCATCCAGCAACATCAGATCCATAGTCTTTGAAGAACCGGTCAATGGTTTAACAGACACCTTGACCGGACGGTCAGCAGACGCCTTTCCGGCTTTCATGGTCAGCCGGTACGGATTTTTAAAATCTATCTCCAGAGCGGCAACCCGACAGGTACCGTCGGCGATCATTTTTTCCGGACTGGAGAATGAACGTACTTCGCCCGGCAGCAGAGGATTCCCATTTAAATAAACAGCGCAGGAACTGCTGACCGCCGGGATCTTCCCGGCTACGACCGATTTAAACAGTTGCCGGGTCTGGTTCCAGATATCGACTCCGCCGCAGGTGGCGATAAACGCCATTCCCACATCGTTAAGCGGCTGGCCAGGGTTTATCTCATACGGAAAGTTGCTGTTATCATCCGGATTCTTGCGGTTCGCCTGCAACAGGCAGGCAAAAAATTCACTGGAGCTGACAGCCCAGACGGTCGAACCGATCAGCGGACGTTTCACTTCATCCAGTGTTGAAAAGCCGACTCCGCACCCCAGCCCTGACTCCACCCCGATCCAGCAACGCTCCGCACGCCAGGGAACCCGCGTGTAGGCATTGGCGGAAGCGGAACCGGAAAGCAACACCCGGTTCGGTTCTTTCGGGTCTTCATACTTCAGCATCGGCGCGGCCCGCAGCAGATTGCCATATTTCCCTCGAACTCCTCCGCCCAAATCCACATAAGCCAGATAGCGAAGATCCTTTCCTTTATTTTCAAACACCGGGCGGTAAATAACCATCGGACTGCCAGCAGGCAATGTATAATGCTCCGTCCAGACCACATCACTGAACTTCCCGCTGAAATTCTTCACGAGCGTCAACGTCACTGAACCGTCCGGATTGACCTTGGCCTCGCCGCCGGTCAGCGTCGCGTCATCCACATGCATCAGCCCCAAAGGCTTGGGATCCAGATTCATCAACCGGCCGCGCTGTTCCGTATCCAGCCAGGCATCCAGCCGGCAATCGGTAATAATCTGCCGCTCAGCCGGTTTTGCAATGCGGTCGGCTATTGGCCCGGCATATGCCAGACTCCAGCGTCCGGAACGGTAGCTCAGTGCCACAACCCCGTTAGCAATAGTGGCGGTTCCGGCTTTGATATCCAGCTTTGCCGACCCGATCTGATCTGCGGCACTCCATCCGTCTGCCGGACTGATTTTCATTGAGACTGTTTCATTTGCTTTCAGCGAGAGAAACGCACGGACCGCCTGCTTTCCATTTTCTGTTCCGGATATAACAGGAACAACTTCCCCAGTGCCGCATATAAGTTGCAACGGACTCCCCTCCGGCGCCCCGAACGCCGAACAGAGCGGTGCTGCAGGCACCGAAATAACTGCAGAGTAAACCGGACGGTCTGAATAATTTACCACGGTTAATTGGTTGTCTGCGGTCCCCTGAGCAAAAGCAATCGCTCCGGCGAAGACACAGAACAACATGGCCTGATTGATATTTTTACGCATCTCGACTCCTGACTGTGATTAATCCTGTTTCTGGTTCTTCAGATAATGCTCCAGCCGCTCACTCTCCAGTTGCAGAACAGAAGGCCGCACCGACGACTCTCCTCTGGCTTCCCGTACCATCCGGCTGCATACGCCGCGCAGTTCATTCAACCGGTACGCAAACTTCGGATCGGCCGCGAGATTGGTTGTTTCACCCGGATCTTGATCCAGATTGAACAGCTCTTCATAAACCGGCGGCTCGCCGTTGATCGAAGAGTCCAGCCATTCCTGATAGGCCTGCGCCTGACGGTCTGTCACCCGCTGCTGCGCTTTATCCGTCATACCGGCAAAAAGTGAATAATCGTTTTTAAAATAGCGGATATATTTCCACCCCTTCCCGCGCACACTCTCGATGCGGGGATTCCCGAACCGGGTGCACCAAAGATTCTCCGAAAAAGCATACTCCCTCCACGGAACAGTCTGGCCGTGAACCAGCGGAATCAGCGAGGTGCCGCTCATGCTTTGAGGAACTTTCAGGCCGGCATAGTCGAGCAGCGTAGCAGTGACATCGATGGTCTGAACCTGCTCCGTCCGGCGCAGCCCCTTTGCTTTAGAGGAAGGATCATACACGATCAGCGGAACTTTCAGACAGGTATCGTAATTCAAGCCCTTTCCGCCCAGCCCGAACTCCCCGTGCATCAGGCCATGATCTGACGTGAAGATAATAACCGTGTTATCAGCCAGTCCTTGTTTTTTCAGCTGTGCGCGCAGCGCGCCGAGCATCTGGTCCATTCCGGTAATCGCCTGATAGCGCCGGGTAATGCGCTCTACCATCGTTTCTGGCGTATCCACATAGTCATAGCCGGTCCGATATTGCGTATACAGGATGTCTGCCGGCAGCTTCGGCATTTTAATATCGGACTTGGCCGTATAGGTAGACGGCAGTCCAGCGGCAATGGCGGCCTTTTGATCGCGATACCCGGTTTTGTATAACTCCGGATCGGATGGGCGGTCTTTCATATTTCCCGTACCGGCATCGTGCGGAAGATTAAAGCAGACCGAAAGACAGAATGGACGATCCTTGGGCCGCTTCTCAAGAAAGCGCGCCGCATGGTCATAAAATTCCTGATTGGGATTCAGGAAGTTTTCCACCCCCTCCTGGATAATTTCAACCTGCGTGTCTGCCTTGGCGTTATCGAACATGTGCTCATCAATACCCTTAACGCGCAACGCCCAGTCCGGGCGGTTTTTCGGATAAAAAAGCAGGTGCTCGTGTCCGGCATACCAGAAATCAAAACTGGCATCCATCAAACCGGTTTCATAGCCCTTGGCACCGACCGGCACATGGTTCTTGCCGACGTAGCCGACAAAATAGCCGGCCTTGCGAAGGAGCATCGGATAGGTCTGCTGCCAGGCTGAGGGAGAAAGTGACGTGCCGGAATTAAAATTGATTCCGTGCCTCCGCTCATACATGCCCGTGAAAATAGAAGCGCGGCTCGGTGTGCAGAGAGGACTGGTCACTGTTGCCTCGGTAAACAGCGTTCCGTCAGCGGCCAACCGGTCAATGTTCGGTGTTTTTACAACGGGATTGCCCGTGCAACCGAGCGAATCAAACCGCTGATCATCCGTCAGGATGAAAATCAGGTTAGGCTTTCGTTGCGCCGGCAGACAATTCCCCGCCGCCGGACACTGTATAGCGGCGGCAGAGATTACGCCAAACCATGTTAATGCAACTTTCGTTGTGCGTGTTGGTATCGTTTGAAGCTTCATGTTGCAGTGTCATCCCGTTACGCAAGCGCAAGTTTTGCACGATTTAGCAGAAACGTCCTTCGTCATACTGCATCTTCTTTTTTATGCCGCCAAAACACCACAGCGATCCGACCTTCGGATCCTCTATACAATCCAATGTGCCACAAACCTCCCAAGGGGGCCTACCCTGCAATACGTAATAAATATTCACATTTGCGCCAGCAGACCGGCATCTTGAGTTCACCCGCTTTTAATCACACACTCACTCATTGAGACCGACTGGAAACAGCACATCCATGACGGGGAATGTGCGGGGTCTGATGAAAAGCATAAAAAACGCTACGCATCATTTGCACCGGTTGATCATTCCAACCGTCATCACGGCTCTAGCAGAACCCGATAGAAGCGCTGGCCGAAATTGGTCGCTGCGG
>CAZTEK010000017.1:0-5716 GCA_964612095.1 uncultured Verrucomicrobiota bacterium | reverse complement strand
CATCACGGCTCTAGCAGAACCCGATAGAAGCGCTGGCCGAAATTGGTCGCTGCGGAGTCACTCCAAACGAAGGGCAACGCGGCGGGCTGATTGGAATAAAGTGTTATCCAATTTGTCACATTCATGAGGTTGGTTGCGGTTTGCACCTGATAAGTTAAATTGCTTGCACCCGAAATCGTCAGTTGAGGACGGCTGTTGATCAAAGCGACGGAAAGTCCTGGCGGAATCACTGTGTAACTAGCTGTAATGACCGCAGCGCCAGACGCCATTGTAACCGTGGTGCTGGCTGCGTTGACGTTAGCAATAGCCGCAACGCCGGAATCCACGATCCAACGATTAAAGATATAGCCAGGCAACGGGCTGTCGGCATTGATTACCACCACGGCACCATTCGTATAATCGCCGCCGCTCGTGCCATTATTAACCGTCAGGCCATGCGTCGCCCGCAATGTTACTTGTACCGCCCCGCAGGTCTGCGACAGATTCAAATTAAGGCTATTATTCGTCCACTGAAGACTGATCAACGCATCGGTTGGCGTGATCTGACAATCCGGTTGCCGCGAGCAGACCACCGACACAACGGCGGGACGATTGGTTAATTCAGCGTCCATCTGCAACCACAACGATTCATCCCCCTCCGTGCCCTCACGCTTACCGATCAGGTAAGAATATACCTCGATGGTTCCATTGATCCGCTCAAATGGTCCGTGATTCAATGGCGCATCATAATGCTGCTGATGATCCATATTTTCCCAGCTATTCAAAACCGTGAGCGTGTCACCGACCAGCGAGACGAGCGCATCACCATGATACCAATTCGTTGGATACGCCATATTAAACGCCTGCAAGACGGCCTGTGTCGTTTGAAGCTGAGTCAAGGCGAGGTTGGTAATGTTGACACCATTGGGCCACGTCACATTGCCCTGCGGCAGCACCGGGATATAGCCGTAGCGGCCGGTGTTGGGAAAATATTCCCACAGTTCGCCGCCGGCGGTTATGGGATTGGTCATGGTTTCAAATCCATACGTGGCGTTAAATAGCGGTCCATACGCACCGTAATAAGGATAGTTGCTGGTATTCAGACTCCGGTTGTTCGTATCGGCATATACGGCGAGTTTGGTGTTTTGCATAACCTGCGTCTTGGTAGGAACCAAGCTGTGGTTAATCACAGCACGAACCAGCGGAACCATGTAACGTTGCCAGGCGGATGAATTCCAAATCTCAAAGGGCTGCCCATCCACATTGAACATGGCGCAACCGCGGCTCAGGCCCATGACAAAGCACAGGTTCCAAAAATTATCCGGCATGTGGCCATAGAGCCCGGAGCGTTCGCCATAGCTGGTGTTCAATGCTCCGAAGCCGACCGCATTCCAATAAAACTCATTATCATTCCAAGCCCCATGCATCTGGGTGAGTCCGCTCAGCCAAAGGCCAAATGAAGCACTTTGGGAATAGTGCTGGGCGATGCAGATGTTGTTCTTTTGCGACAGAATCAAATACGGACCATAGTTAGTCATGAACGCACCCTGCTGCTGCATCAGTGAATACCATTTATCGGTGGTGTAGATGCCGTCGGCCTCGTGATACCACATGCCATACTTGGCGCAAAGCATCACCAACCGCCGCGTGTAGGAATCGGAAGAATAGAAGCTGTCCATCTGCTCCCCGCCCTGGATACCAACGACATTAGTCACATTCTGGAATATCCATTCCAGATCGGGCAGATTCACCCTGTTCGCCAGATCCCGCTGATCTTTACGGATAATGATCGGGTAAGGCAGTTGATTTACCCCTTGCATCGCATTGGTGATCACACCCGTCAGGCCCTCCAGTAATAGCGCACAGTAAGGGCGGACATCTTCCGGCAATCCGGGATTGAAGTTGGTGAACTGGGTCACCCCGGTACACTCAATGGTGAAGAGCGGATTTTGCGGTGTGATCGGCCGATTGAGCGGTGCGAGTGAATGACTCGTACTGACTGTAAAACTATTGGCCTCCGACCATTCACCCGTGTTACTCCCCTTAACAGCACGGACACGCCAATACCAGATCCCGGCAGCAGGCAAATCAGCATCCGCTGGCTGCCAGGTTGGCGACAAATCCGCACTGGTCACCCGGATCTGCCGGCTGGTTGAAAAATCCGACAGACCCGAGATTTGCAAGTCGTAATCCACCGCCAGCGGCTGCATTGCGGCCCAGCGGTAACTGACGGCAATATCGGTCACCGACTGATTGGGCAACGGCGATTCCAAGAGAGGTTTTGCCGGCGGGAATTCCTCAATGGACAGAGCTGTTAACGACGCATCACCCGTCAGGCTGGTCTCCAGGATGAACTGCGTATCTGTGGTCCAGCCCAGAACCTGATTCAGATCAATTACATAGTCCCCGGTTTGATCGGTCTGCAACAGGGTATAAAGCCCTCCGTCATTTCCCAGCTTCCTCGCCTGAATCAGGATCGAATCGCCTGAAGCCGCCATTTGCGCGGAAACTTTACAGGCATAGTGATTCGTGAACTCCATCCGGAGAGCCGCCTGCAAAACTCCATTAAGGGCCGGTTCCAGCAACGCCACCACGTTGGTGTTTCTGAGCGCTGATACAGTCTGCGGCAACAGCGACGTTCCGTTCATGAAGACAGCACAAGGCGATTGCAGAACCGGTAATTGGCCGGCTCGAAGCGTGGCCCAGACATTGGTAGTCTGACGAAAGCAACCCGTCTCGGTCTGGGTCAGCAGAAAGGCGTTGCCATTGGTGTACGTTGTCCCCGCATCCACCAGGAACGGAAACTGCCCGACAACGGGATCGATAAAATTGCAGATAAATCCGTTGCTGCCGCAACCCCAGATCATGGAACCTGCGCCGACCGTGTTGTGCAGGATGGTGGATAAACCCACCCCGCACCCGCTCGTCAGCGATTCCATGGTCACCCTAGCGATGGAGCCAAGCCATCCGGTACGGATAGCCGTGCCGCCAACGGTTCCGCTGAACGGATCATCCTCCCGTGCGACCAGAGTTGGTGACAGTAGATTCGTCACCCAGCTACCCGTGACACCTCCCCCGTTGCCCACATACGCCAGCCATACGGGAAACTCTCCGCTGTTCTGCCACCGGACGCGACTGATGAGTAGCGGCATCCCGGAAACTAATTCAAAATCCTCGATGAATGTCACGCCGCTCGCAAAGCCGGTCATCTGCCGGGAGCGGGTGAGAATCGGGTTTCCGTCCGCACTAAACGAGGCGGTAAAGGCGGGGATTGAACTGTTCGTCTGCGACAACATCCCCATGGCAACGGGATCGCCGGAAAGCACTCGTCCGCGGTTGATGTAATCGAGCCAGAAATTAACCGATCCGCTCTGAATCATCAGCGACTCATTCGTCTGTGCCGCCGGGCTGAATCCCAGTTTCCAACCGGTCGGCTTAAAGGTCATCTGGAGCACCCCGTTCCTCAGAACCGCATTGGTACCCAACGGATCGGTTGAAGCCAGGAAGATGTTAGTCGTCGCCGGCCACTCGTTAGCGGGTTCGGCCACCCAGTGCAACTTTGTCGCCGGGGGCTGACTGGTATAAACCCAAATCACCTGTCGTCCACCATTCGTTCCAAGGGAAATGGGCAGGTTGTCATTCCCCGTCAAGGTATGAATCCACAAGGGCGTACCATTGGTCACGCCCATTTCCGCCCAGAGATTAAGCGCGTCGATGGGAATAGCATTCGCATACACCGGCATATTTTCAGTGTAATTAACCGCCGTCAGAGCCACTTGCTGACTGATCACCCGCAACGCGACAGGAACACTCCATATTGATCCATGTTCATTGCTGATCTGCACGCTGTAATCCCCTCGGCAGGCAGTGCTCACATTGGTAAGCGACAGCGTGCTATTTGTGGTGCTGCCCGCACAAGGGATTGTCGCCGCCCCATTCCTGAACCATTGGTAGGTCAGGCCGGTTCCGCTGGCGGTGACGGCAAACGTCGCGTTCCCGCCATCAGCCACAGTCTGAGGCTGGGGAGTTACAAGCAGGACTGGCGACAGGTTCAGATTCAACACTCCGGTCACATCGCTGAATCCTTGATTCGGATTGCCATCCCCATTGCTAAAGCGAAGAGCATC
This sequence comes from uncultured Verrucomicrobiota bacterium, assembly GCA_964612095.1. Lineage (GTDB taxonomy): Bacteria > Verrucomicrobiota > Kiritimatiellia > Kiritimatiellales > Tichowtungiaceae > Tichowtungia. Next base: position 1,610 of record CAZTEK010000017.1, on the reverse strand, counting down.
CACCACCCCGCCCTTCCTGGCACCGATCGTGACATTGAACAGGTTCGAGCCCACATCCAGTCCGGTCTGTTGCCACTGCGGGTCACCCAGATGCGCTAGGTCCGGCGGATCCGCCCACACTTCCAGCCGGTCCGCTCCCCCGTTGTTCAGCAGCGTCATCCGCCCAAGGATCAAATGGGTCATCCCTAGGGCGAGTTCACTATTTGCAGTCGCGTAAAAGTTAGCGAATGCTACGGCATTGTTGCCATAGCCAACCACCAGGGTCGTATTGGATATTCCGATGCTGTATTGGCTGGAAGGATAATAGGAATGATACGGCGCGCCACCGGTATTGACGGTATTGAACCCGATATAGGATTGAGAAGTCTCATTGGTCAACCGCATCAGCGCCGAGAACCACACCACATTCGTCAGTGGCGTGGCCGCCGACCGGACTCCACCCCGATAGTCGCTATAATCGGCGTAGAAAATACCGCTGCCGTTTGTTTGGGAAATATTGTAACCTCCTTCGGCATAGCTCAGGCTGGAGGTTTCTGAATTGAAGTGAGTGTAAGCCGATCCGGAAACCCAATGACCATCCCATCCAGTCCCGGCATTCACCTTGAAATCATCCATCAACAGCCCGGTCAGAGTCACCTCACTGCGGACTTGCGGCAGAGCCAAAAACAAGAAACACATCACCACGGCGGATGGAATACGAAGCCAATGCGACAAACGAAACTGTTTTACCGTGCAAGCAAGACCCAATGGAGACAAACCCGTCCCATCGCAAGGGCTCAACAGGTCAAATAATTTATCATGCTTGCACACAGAACCACCTTACTTGGCGGCGAGAATTGTTCTCGACAGAACTTCCATTTTTCCAACAGCTTCGGCCGTTTTCACGGCGTATAACTAATCGTCAAGCTAGGCCGGCTGGCAGCCGCTTTATATTCATTTCCCCGGAACATCAGCAATCGTCGTCCGACAAAATTCTCATCCTTCAACTTGATAACAAGGTTCAGCTTGGTGCCGGCCTTGAGCGCATCCTGAACCGCGCCAACCAAAGCGGGCGACATTGCCAAAATTCTCTCTTTTGTTTGCTGACCGTTCAATATTTCAACTTCGCTTGTTTGCAACAGCGCACCGGTTTTCCCTTCTGCACCCTTCCAGCAGGAGACTTTTTCATCCACCGTATCATTGAAGAGATAGATCTCGACCGCCAGCTTATCGCCGCCCGCTGTATTTGGATCAGCTCCCTGCACCAGACGCAAGGAAACACTCTGGATTACCGCGCCGGCAGGAATGGCAGACAGATCAAAATCCAGCAGTGCGCGATAGGCGCTTCCGGCTTTATTGTTGCCGACCAGCAAATCGCCCTCAGCACGGCCCGTGCTGGCCGGGTATTCACTTGCGATCGACGTGGCGTTTTGCACATAGGATGCATCGGGACGGTTGCCGTGCTGAAGCACGATTTCATCAGCCAATGCCGCCGCACCAAACATTGCAAACATAACACCCGCTGCACAAGCGCAGGTTTTGCACGATTTACCAGAAACATTCTTCGTCATACTGCATCCTCCCTTTTTATACCGCCAAAACACCATCGCGATCCGACCTTCGGATCCTCT
>CAZTEK010000016.1:0-17501 GCA_964612095.1 uncultured Verrucomicrobiota bacterium | reverse complement strand
ATGCGACTGAATAAGTGCCGGTGGACGCATAGGTATGGTTCAGGGATGTCGCCGTGGTATTGGTGGTTGCACCGTCACCGAAGTCCCAGAACCGGTTGGTAATGGAACCGATGGAGGTATCGGTGAACGTCACCGCCAGCGAAGACACTCCGGAGGTCGGCGAGGCCGTGAATCCAGCCACGGGCGGCGCTTCGGCGATTTGCACGATCTGAAAACCAGCTAACGCTAAACGGTGATTGGCGTTTCCCATGTACATCGCTGCCGTCGTGAAAGTCTGGCTGCTTCCGCTAAGGCCGCTGTAGAGGACGTAGTTGCCGCTTCCGCCCGGGCCACTTACGGCTGATTCCTGAGTCGTGTAGGTTATTTGCTTATAGCCCGCCCCGGTATTGTTCGTCGTGTTGATCAACATGGCCGCCAAGGTTTTTACCCAATAGTCCTGTTGCCCCTCCATAGAAATCCTGCCGCCGCCGTTTGCATTGGCGGCGTCAGCGTAAATATAGATATCATAGTTGGCAAAAGGAATATCCGTCAGCACAACTTTATTGGTCTGATTATTCCAAACCTGATCGTAGCCCGAAAACATCAGGGCGTCATTTAACAGGGTATTGGCCGCCTGCCCCCCGGCACGGGGAGAGGTATAGGCGATTTTGAATGCACCGCCCACGGTGGTTCCATCGTCATACACCAGTGTACTTCCCGTACGGTTAGTACCGGTGCTCGCCTGTATATTATTCCAATTATCCACTCTCACACCGGGGGCGCCGGCCAGAGAGATTGAGAGCATCGGGTTTCGGGGAGGTGCGGTCGCTCCATTCCAGTCACAGAAATTAACGGAGATTATATTCGCCGTGCCGTTGGTCGATGACGACGCAGCCGTGACGCTGATCACGCTGATCTGTGTATTGGTGTTTGCACCGCTGGGACCGCTTACGGTCAGCGCGACCGTATAGGTGCCGGTCGAACTGTATGTGTGACCCAGAGACGTCGCCGTGGTGTTGCTGGTGACGCCGTCACCGAAATTCCAGTAGCGGTTGGTGATCGATCCAATTGAGGTGTCGGTGAAGGTCACCGCCAGCGGAGCGGTTCCCGAAGCCGGTGAGACACCGAAGCCGGCGGTCAGCGGCGGCGTGGTGACCGTGATCACGTTGTTCTGCGTATTGGTGGCTGAGCCGCCCGGACCGCTTACGGTCAGCGCGACTGTATAAGTGCCGGTCGAGCTGTAGGTGTGAACCAGAGACGTCGCCATGGTGTTGCTGGTGACGCCATCGCCGAAGTTCCAGTAGTGGTTGGTGATGGAGCCAGTGGAGGTATCAGTGAACGTAACCGCCAGCGACGCAGGGCCGGAGATCGGGGAAGCACTGAACGCGGCCGAGGGCGGGGCAGGCGGATTAACAGTGATGAGATTTGTTTTGGTGTTTGTATTGGTTCCGGCAGGTCCGGTGACGGTCAGGGCCGCGGTGTAGGTTCCGGTTGATGCGTAAGTGTGGGTAATTGACGTGGATGTGATATTGGTGGTTGTGTCGTCACCAAAGTTCCAGTAGCGGTTGGTAATCGTCCCGGTCGAGGTGTCGTTGAAGGTGACTGCCAGCGGCGCAGTGCCGGAGAGCGGGGAAGCACTGAACGCGGCCGAGGGCGGGGCAGGCGGATTAACAGTGATGAGATTTGTTTTGGTGTTTGTATCGGTTCCGGCCGGTCCGGTGACGGTCAGGGCCACGGTGTAGGTTCCGGTCGATGCGTAAGTGTGGGCAATTGACGTGGATGTGATATTGGTGGCTGTGCCGTCGCCGAAATCCCAGTACCGGTTGGTGATGGTTTCAGTGGAGCTGTCGGTGAAGGTGACTGCCAGCGGCACGGTTCCGGAGATGACATTCACACTAAAGGCCGCTGTCGGCGACAGCGGAGAGCCGCAGTCCTGCGTAGCGCGCCAATCAGGGTCAACGGTGTCCGCCCAGTTTTCCCAAGGATAGGAACCGCACAGCAGATTGTCTCCGATGGAGCAGACGGTCAGTTTGGTAAGATTGGTGATGGACGATGGAAGATTGGTGAGGCTGTTTTGAGCCAGCAGCAGCTCTGTTAATAGTGAGCAACTGCCGATTTCCGGCGCCACGGATGTCAGCATCGGGAATCCTAACGACCGGTCGCCGTAGCAGTGCAGCAGAGTCAGCTCGGACAGAGCTCCAATGTCGGCGGTGAGGTTGCTGACGCCGGCCTCCTGCACGTAGAGTTTAGTAATGCGGTCTTTCTGATAAAAAGAGCCGGAATCCACGGTGCGGTTGGTCAGCCCGTTCGCATCAAGGATGTTCCGGACCGCTTGGCGGTCGGCGGAGCCAGTCAGGCCGTTGGTGTACAAGCCGAAGATTTCGTTGGTGCTGAGCGCGCGCCGGAAAATCTTCATCTCATCCAGCTGACCGTCGAAAGACGACATTGCTGCGACCGTGTTCGTTACGATTACGACCGTGCCCGTTACGACTGTGTTCGTTACGACCTTAAAGGGGGTATATGGATCGATGCCGATGTAGAGCGACGAGCTTACGGTGACTACATCTCCAGTCATTGAATAACTGTAGCGCTGGGTACCGTCCACAGAAAGCGTAAGGTTGCTTCCGTTATAAGACATGCAGTAATGGTGCCAGCTGGTGTTGTTAATGTTGGAAATTGCCGGCACAGCACCATACTGCGTTTTTTGCGTGGTCCCGAAATGGTAGGCGAAGGTGTTGCTGAAAACGCCAAAACGGTAAGCCCCGCTTTTAATAAATAGCATTCCCCCCAGATTGGCGTCCTGTTTTTTTGCCCAGATGGAGATCGTCATTCCGTTGGTCATTCCGTCCAGTAGATTGTTGTTCGCCACCTGAACATAACCGGTGGAACCTGCGACGAGCGCAAGTCCTGGCCCCAGCAAGGCATTCGTGTAAGTGCCGATGCTGTTTTTCCACGCACCGGTCAGTGAATTGCCCGAGGCATCCGCCAGCGTTCCGTCAAATTTCCACCAGGCAACCGGATCTTCAGGATAATTTACACGCAGGTAAGTGAAAGACACCTGCGTTCCGGGCGCAATGGAATTTGTTGCACTGGAGGCATCCGCCACATGATTGATCGTCAGTGTATAGTTGGTTCCGTTGGACATCTCGGAGGTGAACAACGTGACCGTTTTTCCGGAAAGCGAGGCCGACAGAACAGACACCCCATAATTGAGGGTATAGTTGGTAGCGGTTTGCGCCGAAACCGAACTTAGATTTTCGCTGAACGTGACCGATATGGCCGTGCCGGAAACTGCTCTCGCCAGCGTCACGGTTGGGGCCGTCGAATCCACCAGCGTTGAAACCGTCGACGTGGAGGAATAAGCCGATGCCACTTCCGCCATGCTGACTGCCCGCAAGGCATAACGATAGGCGGTATTTTCGGTCAGACCGGTATCGGTATAGTTCGTCTTGGTCAAGGATGTGAGCATTGTCCCGTTACGCGTCAACTCATAGCGGGCAACTCCGCACTCATGTGCAGACGGATCCCAGGTCAACCGAATGGATGAGTCTGAAAGCGCCGTTCCGGAGAGATTGCCCGGCACAGTTGGCGGCGCCAAATTCGTACACCCCGATCCGAAATAAAGATCGCGCAGCATCAGCAGGAAGGCTTTGCCCACGCGCTCTTCGCCGATTGGGGAATCCGAATGCAAGCCGGTCGGATCGGTGATGTTTTCGGGGCAGGAGACATCCCCGCATTCCCCGTCGTTGCTCAGGATATAGCCCCAGTCATAAAGCGGCACCTTGCCCTTGTATTCCGCCCGCACCAGGGCACCAAATGCAGCAGAGTTCGCATTATCGGTCGCATACTGGGGGCCGGAGAACCCCGATGTCACATAAATAAATTTAACATTCGGGAATTCGGCCTGAAGGGAGTCCATGGTGCTCTTGTAGGTATCAAACAGGGCTGCCGTCGCCGTATGGTAGTCGACCATCACAACATCCACCTGGGTGCCGAATGAATAGGGCGGATCCCGAAGCAACGTGCTCAGCTCGATCAGGCGCTGAGTGTGCGGATAATAAGTGGCCATACAATGTACGAAATTATAATTGGCGAACGCATTGGTTGCCACGGTACCCAAGCCGAAGGTTTGCACCTCATACTTGATGTAGCTTGAATTGAAGTCGTACACAGGGTTCTTGGCTTCCAGCCTAGCTAACCCCTCCACCATATTGATCCCGAATGAACGGCTGAGAAATAAAATCTTCTTCGTCCTCAGAACATTCATCTCGTTGGTGGTGATCGTGGAAAAGAAATTATCCGCCTCATACGCTCCGACGTAGGGTGCGTTCTGAGCAGAGGCAGCGCTCCCGCTCAGCAAGGCGGCTGTTGCTAGAAAAAATATTGTCTGACGGGCTCCTCGAGTGGCTTTCATTGTTTGGTCCCTTATTTATCTATAATCAACGCAGGCCATGGCCTCGATGTTCTGTGGCGGGACATTCGGCATAATGTGTTCATGGCTGGAGCTGATGATCCAGCGCGGCCCGAGCAACTCACGAATCCGCTTCACCTCTGCGGCAACCTCATCTGGCGTAGCGTTCGGCAGCAGATGTTGCGTATCGATCCCGCCCATGAATGTGATGCGCCCTTTGAAGGCGCTGGCTAGCGATTCGGCATCCATGTCTTTTGCCAAAGCCTGAAGAGGGTGCAGGCAGTCCACCCCGGCATCGATCAGGCGGTCGATTACTTTGTAAATGGATCCGCAGGAGTGCAAAATGACCTGTTTGTTGTATTTTTTCCCCAGTTCCGCAAACCGGCGGAACCACGGCAGGATGAACTCATCGAATTGGGTTGGACCGCAAATGAGATCCTGCTGAGTGCCGAAGTCATTGCCGAAAAAAAGCGCATCAAGTTCATCGCCCGCCTCCTGAATGAAGCGTTCGTTGGCTTCCAGATAGAACTGCCCAAGGCGATCAGTGGCCGCGTGTACCACCTCAGGGTCGGTGTACATCTTTATCATGTAACTCTCGATGCCGAACAGATCCATCATGTTGTGGTAAAAGGGGCTCCACATGCCTCCCATGCGGTAGACGTCGCCGGCGTTTTTCATCCGCTCAATGATACCGGAGAAATTGAAATACTCCGCCTTTGGCCAGGGATAGGTCTCGATCTCGGCAGGATCTTCGCAGTCCTCAAACGGTCCGCCGTGCCCGCTGAGGGTTGTGCGGAAGCTGAGATCGAAGACAGGTTTGCCCTCGGGGTGGCGGTAAGCATCCGGGTCATAATCCGCGCAGAACCAGCGCATATCGTCTCCGAGCTTCTGCCGAAGATCTTCCTGTGTCTGAACGCCGAAATAGGGGTAATAAAGATCCCAGGCTTTTGCATCGGGCAACCCCAGCCAGAAGCCGCAACTATCTGCCGTCTTGCCTGAAATAATAGTTTTGATTCGCTCGCGGGATGTCATAACTCTTCCATATTTAACTTCAAGCTATTACTTATACCGTATAACAAAATTCTGAGCGTTTGATTTTTTGTGGTACATTTTATACATGCAAATGCAGAGCCATGGTGCAGTCTTGGAAGTCTCTCCGGTTCATGGCGCAGTAAAGTCTCCATGGCACACGCAACTAAATATTGCAGGCCGCAGGGAAGTACACGTGTCGATTCGGAGCGGTTAAAAATTATTCCAGCCGTACTGGCATGGGAACAATGCACCTGCTACATTTCGACTGATGGTTTTAGACGGTTGTGTAAAAAGCCCGAACAGGGAGGACTAAGATGTTAAAGGGGATTTCTCCGGTAATCAGTCCGGAATTATTGAAAACTTTGGCAGAAATGGGACGTGGCGACGAGCTGGTTCTGGCCGATGCGCACTTTCCGGGACATACATTTTGCAGAAAAGTGATTCGCGCTGACGGACTGCGCATTCCCGCTTTACTGGAAGGAATACTGCCGCTGTTCGAACTCGACAGCTATTCTGATCCGTTGATCATGATGGCCGCTGTCGAAGGCGATAAACTCGATCCGTCGGTCGAGAAGAGTTGCATGAAAACGATCCGGAAATTTGCGCCGAAGACCCCGACGGTCAAGCGCATCGACCGCTTTGCTTTCTATGACCGGGCCGAGAAAGCTTTTGCCTGCGTGATGACCGGCGACCTCGCCAAATACGGCAACCTCATCCTGAAAAAAGGTGTTACACCGGTCGTTTAATCTTTCCTGAAGATCTTAGCGCGATGATGTTCTTCCTGCTCGCTACGGAAGCCGGCCGCCGCCCACGCGCGCAGTTCTGAAATTGTTGGACTGGTGCATTGACTGCGGTATTCTGAAGGCGACATGCCGAGGGCCTTCTTAAATACGTTAGAGAAATACTGACTGCTGCCATAGCCGCACGCAAAAGCAATGTCAATTATTTTGCTTTCAGGTTGCTTTAGCATAGTTTTGGCCTTTGCGATTCGCAACGTTGCAAGATACTCCATTGGCGTGTGGCCGGTCAGTTTATAAAAAACCGTGTTGAGGTGCGTCCGCCGAATACCACACAAATCGGCCATTTGTTCTAACGTCCACTGCTGCTCACAGTTGGACGAAAGTTCGATCATGAGGGATTTCGCTTTTTTTCCAAAAGAGCCGGTCGCTTCCGGGTAAAGAATCTCCCCGGCGATGATCCGCTTTAGTTCAATTAGCACGATGCGCAACAGGCTGATCGAATTAGCCTTTCGCAGATTTTTGGTGTTATCCAGCTCGCAAACCAAATCGGGTATCAGTTTCCGCATAGTTTCTGTGGCTTGAAAGCAGTGTTTTTGACTGGATGCAAACGTATTGCTGAGGATTTTCGTCTCGACGGGATCGAAGCCGAAAGAAGCCGGGAATTGGAACTTTTTGTGCGGGGTCGAGAAATCTTCTTCGAGATGAAAGAGCAAATGCCACACAATATTGTCCGTATTCGTCGGAATCAAGCTGCCATGTACCTGCCAAGGCAGGGTGAAAAAAACCGAACCCCCGTCTATTTTTTCGGTTCGGCCATCTACCATCCACTCTAACGATCCCCGCTCAATGTAGGTAATTTCCATACCTTTGTTTTTGTGCGGGACAAGCTCTTTGACATCACACCGCCCGTAACTGACAATCTCTTGTAGCTCTCTCACGAAGACATCCTATAGGAAAAGTTCGAAATATACCACACGAAAATTAAACGCACGAAATTCCGTCAAGTTGTATAACTAATCAGTTATTAAAAAAAGCAATATTGAGACAAATATGATTTATAAAAGCGTACCGCAAGGCAAAAAGAAAACCGAAAAAACATGGATTACAACGCTTCCAAAGATCGGAATCCGCCCCACGATTGATGGCCGCTACGGCGGAGTGCGCGAGTCGCTTGAAGGGCAGGTCATGAACATGGCCAAAAGCGCCGCCAAGCTGATTAGCGCATCGCTGAAATATCCGAACGGTGAGCCGGTTCAATGTGTGATCGCTGACTCCTGCATCGGGGGTGTCGCTGAAGCCGCCGCCTGCGCCGAAAAATTTGATCGCGAAAACGTCGGCGTTTCGCTGACAGTGACACCGTGCTGGTGCTACGGCTCCGAAACCATGGACATGGATCCGCTACGTCCGAAAGCTGTCTGGGGCTTTAACGGTACCGAGCGTCCCGGCGCGGTGTACCTCGCCGCCGTGCTGGCCGGTCATACGCAGAAAGGCCTTCCAGCCTTTGGAATTTACGGTCGTGACGTGCAGGATGCCGGCGACACCTCGATTCCCGCCGATGTCTCTGAAAAAATCCTGCGTTTCGCCAAGGCCGGTCTGGCTGTGGCGATGATGAAAGGCAAATCCTACCTCTCGATGGGCGGCTGCTCGATGGGCATCGCCGGTTCCATCGTCGATCAGAACTTCTTTGAAGAATATCTCGGCATGCGCGTCGAAGCGATCGACCTGACGGAGTTCACCCGCCGTATGCGCGACGGCATTTACGATCAGGCCGAATACGAAAAAGCCATTGCCTGGGTGAAAGAAAACTGCACGGAAGGCCACGACCCCAATAAGGCAAAAACCCGTCGCTCCCGCAAACAGCTCAACAAGGAGTGGGAAGAGTCCGTCAAGATGGCGATCATCACCCGCGACCTGATGGTCGGCAACGATAAGCTGGCCAAGGAGGGATATCCCGAAGAAGCCCGCGGTCATAATGCGATTCTTTCCGGCTTTCAGGGTCAGCGCAACTGGACCGACTGCTCACCCAACGGCGACTTCCTCGAAGCGATCTCCAACAGTTCGTTCGACTGGAGCGGCGTTCGTATGCCGCGTCTGGTGGCGACGGAGAACGATAGCCTCAACGGTGTGCCGATGCTTTTCTCCTACCTGCTCACGAACACGGCGCAGGTCTTCGCCGATGTGCGCACCTATTGGAGTCCGGAAGCAATTAAGCGTGTGACCGGCTATCAGGTCGAAGGTGCCGCCGCAGGCGGACTGATTCATCTCATCAATTCCGGATCCGCCGCGCTCGACGGCAGCGGTCAGCAGAGCAAAGACGGCCAACCCGCGATGAAACCGTTCTGGGGAATCACGACCAAAGAAAAGAATGCCTGTCTGAAAGCGACGTCTTGGCATCCCTCGGTCACCGAATATTTTCCGGGCGGCGGCTGGTCTTCTAAGTTCGTCACCCAGGGCGGTATGCCGATCACGATGAGCCGTGTCAACTTGGTCAAAGGGCTCGGCCCGGTTCTGCAGATCGCGGAAGGCTGGACGGTGGAACTGCCTGAGAAGGTTCATGCCAAACTGGACAACCGCACCAACAACACCTGGCCGACCACCTGGTTCGCCCCGCGGATTACCGGTAAGGGAGCCTTCACGGATGTCTACGAAGTGATGGCCAAATGGGGAGCTAACCACGGCGCGTTCAGTTGCGGACATATCGGTGCGGACCTCATCACGCTGGCTGCCATGCTGCGCATTCCGGTCTTCATGCACAACGTCGAAGAGAGCGATGTCTACCGTCCGAGCGCCTGGAATTCATTCGGAACGGAAGGGCTTGAAGGAGCGGACTTTCGCGCCTGCCAGACCTATGGTCCGATTTATGGATGATTTTTTGTTTGTTTTAAACATGATGCGATTTCGCTTTTTGAGGCTGCCAGATGATGTGTCGGTGGGGAAGATCCGGATGACGAAGGACTGCTGGACGCCATAAAAGAGGGGTTTATATATGAAGTTACGGCTGTTGCAGTGCGATTTGTTTTTATCCAAAAAGAACAGACGAATTTTTGCCTTTTCGGGTCTGGTGGCCGTTTTTTGTGCGACGGCTTCGTTCGGTACATTGTGGAGCTATTCCGGGGCCGGCGCGTGGGTGCCGCCAGTTCAGGGAGCGCTCTATGAGCCGTACCCTACCATTACGGTTCCGCTGGAGGCGGTCGTCAGTGAGAGTCCGGCGCAGATTACGCTGAAGATTTATTCCGCACCGGATACTGCCCCGGGATTTACCAGCACGACCGTTTATGACACGGACCTCAGTGGAACCTATAATGTTTTCAGGAAGAATCCGGACGGGCGCAGCTGGGGCGCGGCGGTGGGTACGGTTACCGTTGGTTCAACCATTGCCACATGGGTGGATACGAATGTGACGGTCGGGGTGCTGTATGAATATGGTCTGATGCCAACCGGTTCAACCACGTTTGTGAACGGGAATGTGATCGCCGGAATCAAGGCGGATTGTACACAGGCGCGCGGCCGTATGGCGGTAGTGGTGGCCGAGGATATTGTTGCCCGTCTGCCGAAGGAGTATGCGCAGTACAAACAGGATCTGGTGGGCGACGGCTGGGTTGTCCATGAAATTATTGTGGCGAGAGCCGGATCGTATGTGGCCAACGGGACTGGACCAAACGACGCGCAAGGCGTTCCGACCGGACCGTTTCCAACCAATCATGTCGCGATCCGCAACCAGCTGATCAGTCTCTATAACACCTATTCCAACGAGCTGAAGAATGTGATACTGATCGGACAGGTTCCGGTTGTGCGCAGCGGGGTCGGATATGTCGGGCCGGATGGCCACGGCAACCGCAGCGCCTGTGGGGCAGATGCCTATTATGCTGACATGGACGGCGTCTGGACGGATGTCGGCAGCAATGTGGTCAGTTATGCATCGGACGTTTCCTCCGCTGTGGCGCTGGGGAAAATCAATGTGGCCGGTGACTCTAAATTTGATGCGGATTACATGAGCCAGATTCAAACTCCCAACTCCAATCTGGAACTGGGATTCGGCCGGATCGATTTTTCAAACTATATTCCGGCGGAATACGAGGCAATGCGGAATTATTTCAATAAGCTGCATCGTTACAAAACTGCCTCGTCTGACTTTTTGCCCGGACGCCGTGCGGTTTACCGGGCCGCCTTTGGCGCCATCACCCACGCCTATATGTCGTCGATGCCTGGTGTTCTGGGTATGACCAATATGGATTTCATCACTTCGGGAGATCTGCCTTTCGCACCTTCGCATTACGACGCGGATTCGCAGTACACCATCGCAAACCGTCCTTATCTATTTTATTTCAAAGGGGACGGTGGCCCGTCGTGCAGCCATGAGGGGCGGGCGGTGTTCTGGACCGGAATGCAGAGCAATTGGGGCTACTGGTTCGAAACTGCGGCAAATAGCGGTAACGCTTCGGCGAACACGATGCTATGGCGTCTGGCGGAGGATAATTTTGCGCTGAGCTACACATGGTCGATCGCACTGCTTTCGCCGGATACGAGCTATCTGTATCACCGGATGGGAATGGGCGGAACCGCAGGGGATGTGATGCGGGCCAGCCTGAGTGACCGGAGCAGCACGAACTCGCTGTATACGCAAGCGGACTCGCCGATGTTTATGAACCATATGGGCGATCCGGCGCTGCGCATCTATATGTTCGCCCCGCCGGAAAATCTGCAGGTGATTCCGTCCGGCGGGAATCCGTTACTGTCGTGGACCGCATCCGTTGCGCCGACGAATGAACCGCCGGTCATCGGCTACCATGTTTATCGCGCAGATAATGCCGACGGCCCGTTCACTCGCCTGACCGCAGGCTATATGACCGGAACCTCTTATGCAGATACACTGGTTAATGCCGGCAGATGGTTCTATCAGGTAAAAGCCGTTCGACTGGAGCCCAGTGGCGGCGGCAGTTTCTATAATGCCAGTCTCGCTGCACAGCAAAGCATTGATCTGACCAGCGGCCCTGAAGCTCTCGTTATCAGCACAAACAATGTTCTTCCTTCCGCCAATCGGTATACCGGCTATAAAGCGGAATTGACCGCTGCCGGTGGAACGCCGGTTTACACTTGGTCAACGAACACGAACGCTCTGCCTGCAGGGTTGACTCTGTCGGCGTCCGGAATTCTTTCCGGGACTCCGCTCACGAACGGAACATTTATTTTCACGGCGAATGTGACTGATGCGCTGGGCCAGACCAGTCAGGCGCAGATGTCCCTGATTGTCTCGGAAGAGGGCGTCCAGACCGTTTCCCCGGAAGCCAGCGGGTATGGCAGGAAAGCAAATCCCACGGTTACATGGGCAGACACGGAATCGACGCTGCAAATCTCCGGCGGGCCGACCTACACCTATGACAGTTTTCTGCGGTTTGATCTGTCCGGTGTTCGCACCAACGAAAGTTTTAAACGGGCTAAGCTGGTAGTGTTTATCGACGGGTTAACTCCGTCCAACTCCGCCATGGTCGTTAAAGCCTCGCTGAGCGACGATGCCGCAGACGGCTGGTCAGAGGAAACCCTGTGCTACAACAATCAGCCTGCTGACAATCCGGCGGTTCCGGTGATTACCGCCACCAATCTGACAACGCGGAACGCACCTTTTGTGCTGGATGTCTCGGATCTGGTTTCCTCGACGTTTGCAAACGATCCGGCGAAGAAGCTGACGGTTCATCTTTCTTCGGCGACTCCGGCCGGCGAGGGTCAATCCGTACGGATCTGCACCCGCTATGCCTCCGAAGCCGTTCGTCCAAAACTTCTGGTTGAGACCCTTGGCTATGTCGAAGCGACGCCGCCTCCTTCGTCAAACGAACTGAGAATAACCAATGTGGTGAATGTCGCTGACCAGTCCTGGTCCTCAGACGGAACCAGCATCTGGATCAGTCAACCAACGGCTTCTATCGGGACTGTAGGAACCTCGACTTTACGGGGATATGTGATGCCGTTCTGGATTCCGGATCTGGAAGGAAAAGAGATTATCGGGGCCGAGTTGCAGATGTCACTGAGTTCCGGAGTGGCCAGTTGGGTTAAGGGAATAGCGCATGCCGATGTGTACGGAGTTCGTTCGCACGTCAGCAGTCCGACCACTTCGTTTGCAGATTTCACTAACGGAACGCTGCTGGTGGACAATTGGTTCTCTATTTATGTCGGACTGGAGCAGGTTCAAACCGCCACGAATGCTTCGCTGGCTTCCTGGATTTCCGGGCAGGTCAGCACAAACGGGCAGAAGTATGTATTCCTGACAGTCAAACCGGATACTGTCGAGGCGACCGCTAACTGGTATGCAACCTTCAACACCGGTGATTCAGCTAGCGGGAAACCGACGCTTGTGCTGACACTCAGTTCACCCACCAATCCGCCGGTCGCCAGATTCAGCGCCTTGCCAATCTCCGGTTCCGTGCCGTTGCCGGTCACCTTCACCGACACCTCGACCGGGACGATTACCAACCGGTTCTGGGATTTCGGTGACGGCGCCACCAGCAACACAGCCGCCACTTCGGTTGCGCATACCTATGCCTCAACCGGAACCTATAGTGTGGCGCTGACGGTGAACGGACCTTACGGTACGGATACGAATACTCAGGCGAATCTCATCGCAGTCTCAGCTCCGGTCCCCCCGACCGCCGTATTCAGTGCATCGCCGACCTCCGGAGTCTCTCCGCTGGCAGTCACCTTCACCGACACCTCAACCGGATCGATCACCAACCGCTACTGGAACTTCGGTGACGGCACAACAAGCAACACCACGGCGACATCTCTGGGTCACACCTACAGCTCGACCGGCACTTATACGGTCGCGCTGACCGTAAGCGGCTCCAGCGGTGCCAACACCAACACGCAGATCAGCGTGATCAGCGTCACGGCTGCGCCGTCATCGACCAACGGCACGGCGAATATAATTTCCGTCGATATTACGGACGTCGCAAGCAATAACACGATGCTCGCGAGTTCTCTGGCCGGCGCCCCCGGCGTACGAACGAATAATTGGAACACTATAAAGGCGGCTAGCGGCACTAATAGCTTTACGAGCGGGCTGAAGTATAGCGACGGAACCGCAGTTGCCGCTCCATTCAAAATCACCTATGCAGGGTATCAGAGTTCGATAGGGGCCTCTGGCTTAACAGATGATAAACTGATGTTTGTCGGCTACGCTCAGGACAGGGAGTCAGCGGGGTATTATCCGATGCGCGTTACACTGACGAATATTCCTTTTTCTAAGTATGATATCTATATTTACGCTGACGCCGCCTATCAAAACGGCGGCGGCAAGATTTCTATGGTGGGTCAGCAGGACTATTGGGTCAAAACTGCGGGTGCACAGATTATTACCGCCACTGGCAGCACATATATACAAATAACCAACACAACTCAGGCGTCAGCCTCAAACCAGGTAATAACCACAGTGACCGGCACCGGAAACTACGTTAAATACAGCAACCTCACTGGAACCGTCCAGGATTTCACGGTGGATGCTCTGCCTGTATATGGCCTCTCAGTACAACGTTTAAATCTCGCTGGTTTTCAGATCGTGCAAATCGCCGAAGCGCCGCCCGTGGCCGGCTTCAGCGCCTCGCCGACCTCCGGAGTGTCTCCGCTGACGGTGACTTTCACCGACACCTCCATCGGTTCCATTACCAACCGGTATTGGGATTTCGGTGACGGCGCCACCACCAACACGACGGCGACATCTGTCGACCACACCTATACTGCCGGAACCTATACGGTCTCGCTGATCGTGAGAGGAGCCGGCGGAGCCAGCACCAATACACAAAGCAATGTCATCACGGCGTCCGCGCCCGTTGTCGTGCCTCCTCCGGCTCCGGTCATGTCGATCAGCATTTCCGGCAATAAGAACATCATCTCCTGGACGACGGTTCAGGGCTCGGGGTATCTCTACAGCGTCTATTATTCGACCAATCTAATGAAAGGCTTCCTGCCACTGCCGCTGCAGACCAACCTGCCAGACACCGTACAGCGCCTGACCAACATAATTAATGCCCCCGCTGTTTTCTATAAGATTGATGCACAGTAGTAAAAGCAGCGCGTGCGCGGTGCGGTTTTTGATCGCCACCCGTTGCTGTTTAAAAGAGAAATCCGGTTAAAAAAGTTCTTAGGAGAAACCATGAGCCTGAAAATCATGCGACAGAATTATATCGGGAAGTGGATGCTGGCGGCGTACGTCCTGATGGCGGGCGCGTCCCTGCCGGCGGTTACGTTGGTCAAAAACGTCAACAGCACCAAGCCGCTGGAGGAGAAGGTGGTGATCTTCGATAAGAGCCAGCCGTCCGGGCACATTCTGTTTGAGGATACGGAAAACTGCAAGATGCGGTTTGGCGCGGACGGCGCAATTGAGAGCAAAATCGTTGGTAACGAGAAGGCGGAGCCCGCCATCCGGTGGAAGCCGAACGGAAATCTTCAGGAAAGCTTTGACCCGCACCAATACAATTACATGATTTTTGTTTTCCGGATCGAAGGCTGCAACAAGGAAGCCGACCCGAAGGGAAACATCAGGGAGAGTCGACCGGACAACCTGTGGATCTCACTGCAGTTGCTTGATTCCAACAATGCCCGGTCTGGCGCCGCCAATTTTGCGGATGTGGCCGAGGATGGCAAGACGCCCTCTAAAACGACGACGCTCAAGATCCCGATGTGTCTATTATCAGATCTTTGGGCGGAAGGCAGGGATTCCCATCACGCGAAGGGATTGGTCATCCCCTTTGCGAAAACCCGCCCAACGATCGATCGTGATTTTTTGATCGTGATCGACCGGATTGCTCTGGCCAATTGAAATTTGTAACTTGGAGATTTTTATGAAACGAATCACGACTAGTCTGATGCTTGGGATGATTTTATCGCTCCCCCTGTGGGGTGCGGAGATTTTGAGCGACGCGGAGATTCAGAAAACGCTGGCGAGAGTTCCGGAAACGGATCCGAAACCGACCGCGGTTCCGCCGATGCTGGCGTCGATGAAAGGGGTGCATCCCCGGCTGCTATTTAGTCCCTCAGAGATTGAGGATCTAAAAACGAGGATTGCCGGAGATCCGGTTTTGAAAAAGACCTATGCCGACTGGGCGGCTTGGGCCAGGAAATTTCCCTACAAGACCTGGACGGCCAAAGGGATTGTCAACGATGATACGCAAGCCCTGACCATGTTCGATCAATTGCCGGTGCTGGCCTATGTGTATGCGCTCGACAAAGACCCGGAGGTCAAGCTGGCGATCCTGGATGTTTTAAACAAGCTACTGGAGGAGCCGTACTGGACGAATACGGCTGAGTTGGACAGCAAGATGGGGACAGGCAACATCATGATCATGGTGGGCCTGTTTTTCGATGTGGTTTATAACGATATGGATCCGGAATTTCGCGCCAAGATGGGTGCGAAGATTTTTACGCATGTGCGGCGCATGTATTATCTGGGTTACAAGCAAATGTCCTCTTTGCCGATTAAGTATTGGCAGCAGGATGGGGCGAATAACCACCGCTGGCATCGGGGCGCAGGAATGTCGGCCTGCTTGCTCGCAATCTCAGACATGGAACAGCTGGATCTTGGGTATCAGCTGGAGCAGCACAAGGCGGAGATGGATTTTCTCATGAAATGGTATCCGCCGGACGGAGATTGCCATGAAGGGGCGGGATACCAGACCTTTGGATTTTCCTACCTTGCGCTGAAGGCCATGATGATGGATCGGGTGATGGGAACCGAATACCTCAAGCATCCGGGGTTCCAGAATGCCTGGGCGCAGCAACTTTATTACGGAGCTCCCGGGCGCGCCAGCGCCATCAGTTTTGGTGATGATCAGAATAACGAGGGTGCTTTTAAAAACACGGACTCCGGTTTTTTCCTGAGTTCGCACTTGAGTCGGAACAAGGACATTCAAGCCTTGCTCGTGCGCCGGCTTGATAAAAGAGTGAAATGGTGGCCGAACAAATGGCCGTATATGTATCCGTGGCTTCTTTTGTCTTTCTATGACCCGGCACTGGGCGGAGGGGATTACAAGGCGGTGCCGCTGAACCGGCTTTTCCCGGATCTCGGCGCAGCCTCCATGCGGGATTCGTGGGAGGATGACGCTGTCTGTTTCACCTTCAAATGCGGACCGTACGGCGGGTACAAGCTGAATGAATTTGCCATGGAGAACAAGGATGCTCAGGGCAATCCGAAATATATCAATGTGGCCCACGACGACCCGGATGCTAATTCGTTTGCGCTGGGGATGGATGGGGATTTTATTTTCCATCCCGGGCTGTATTCCCTGAATAAAATGACGAAACGCCACAGCACGATCACGGTGGATGACTGGGGGCAGGTCGGTGATCGATTCGAATACATGCAGCCGCCCCCAGGGGTGGACGCGCGCACGCTTTCCTATTTGACAGGATGGAAAATCGGGGCAGGCGGACGGGTGATTATTGAGGGGGAGGCGGCCAAGGCGTATATGCTGCCTCGCCCTGAATTCAGGGCGATGTCGGCGACGGACCTGTACAATCAAGATCCTGTCAAGGCCTACCAGCCCGGACTTAAACAGTTCCGGCGAACCGCGGCATGGATGCCGGGAGAGTATATTCTCATCCTGGATGATATTCGTGGAGAGGGGACGCATAAAATCACCTGGCGCGGGACGGTGGAGAAAGGGCAAAGCGAAAGCCCCGAGAGCGGTCGTTTTTATGCTTATACAAAGAAGGGGAAACGCGTTGATTTCCAAATGCTGGCCAGTAAGGAGCTCAAAGGGGCCATCGATTTCATGTTTATGGACGGGCGCTGGGGCAGCATGGTTGCGCAACAGTTCCAGTTTTTCCTGGATTCGGACACGGTGAAATTCGCCTGTGTCATGGACCCCTGGAAGAAGAATCTCGCAAGTTCTCTGGTTGAAAAAGGGGACGTATTGATCGTGAGCATCAAGGGGGATGGGATTAACGATACGTGGACCTGGACGCCGCCGAAGGACGCCCGGACGCCTTCGTCGCTCGTGGGGATGCGGGATGGCAGGGAAGTGATGGCGTTGACAGAGAAGGACACGGCGCCTACGGAATGACAAGGGAAGGCTTTGGAAAATCCAGCGGACTTTTTCGCAAAAGAGAAATTAAAAAATAAATGCGATGCTGAGCATGGCGGAAACTAAAAACAGTTTCCGTATATCTAAGAGTCTTAACACAACATATGAGAAATCCATGACTGAAACCTACAGAGCCCCCCAAACCAGCGAGAAGAAAATCGTCTTCAACGGCGCGCCCGTCATTGTGCTCAAAAAGCCGAAGCTCTGGCCCGGCGGCGAGGGCGGCAAGACCGAGGTGCAGGCCGTCTGGAGTTCTCGTGGCCTCCATGT
>CAZTEK010000015.1:0-17644 GCA_964612095.1 uncultured Verrucomicrobiota bacterium | reverse complement strand
TTAACTGACGCACAGATTAAAGCACTGACTGAACGGTTGCACCGTCTTCCGGTCGTTTGTGCAGCATTTCTGCATGGGTCAGCAGCAAAAAACCGATTACGGGCCGACAGTGATGTAGACGTTGCGCTCCTCCTGAACGCCCGCGAACAAATGCCCGCTGATGTCCGGCTTGATCTTTCCGGCGAGATTGAAGCGCTCTTAGGCCGGACTGCGGATATCGGCATCCTATCCACAAACAACCTGATCTATGCCAAAGAGGTTATTGAACACGGGCGCATTCTGTTTACCAAAAAACAGTTTTTCAGCGATCAGTTCCTTTCAACCTGCCTTGCCCTTTACGCCGAACTGCAGGAAGAGCGAAAAGAGGTGCTTTATGCCTATTCAGCCTGATGACATTCTGCTCAATAAGGCAGCTATTATCGAACGCTGTATCCGCCGGATCCGGCAGGAATACAGTTCCTGCCCGAATCTTGATAATTTTACGCATGTCGACGCACTGACACTCAACATCGAACGGGCCTGTCAGGCGGCGATTGATATGGCTATGCACCTGACAGCCAAGCACCATCTCGGCATCCCGCAGAGCAGCGCCGAATCGTTCGAGTTGCTGAGAAAAGCCGGGCTGATCCCAGAGGAACTCTGCAAAAAAATGCGCGGAATGACGGGATTCAGAAACATTGCTATACACGAGTATGAAGAACTCGACACCGGGGTTCTTCGATACATTGCCACAACCGGCCACCGGGACTTCGTCACGTTTTGTCAGGCCCTTACTATACGAATCTCTCCTGATGAATCCATTTCGTGAAAAAACTGAATACGCCTTGCTCTGCGGACTCATTGGATTGTTAAAAATCCTGCCGATCAGGCTGATCGAAGGCTTCTTCAAACTTTTCGGTGCGCTGTTTTTTCTCCTTAGCTTCCGGCGACGCAGCTTCACATTGACCAACCTGAAGATCGCCTTTCCAGAGAAAAGCCGCCGGGAACGGCTAGGCATAGCTTGGCGGTCGTTTCAAAACATGGCTCTGTTTACCGGCGATAGCTTTTTAATACTAGCCGGCAAATTGACCCCCGATATGATTCGGGCAAGGGTGGATGAAACCGATCTCGACAAGTATCGGGCGATCAAAGCATCAGCAAAAAATGGCATTATCCACCTAACCGGACACCTAGGAAACTGGGAGTTGCTGGGTAATTACGGTGCTGTACGTGGACTTGAATCGCATGTAGTCGCCCGCAAAGGAAGCAACCGGCTGATTGACGAAAAAATTATTGTCCCGATGCGCACCCGCTATGGAAATAAGGTTTTTTATAAAGAAAACGCCATGATTAACACCGTCAAGGCACTGAAACGCAATGAAGCCGTTTCTTTTCTGATCGACCAGAAAATCGGCAGAAAAGAAGGCGTCGAGGTAACGTTCTTTGATCAGAAAATACTGGCTGTAGCTTCCTGTGCAGTACTGCAAATCCGTTTCCAGCCCGTCGTGGTACCGACATTCATGATTAAAACGGGTTATCGGAAATACAAATGGCTGGTCGGTGATCCAATCGAATGGACGGATGACGGCTCGCCGCAGGAAGAACAAATTCAAAAACTGACCCAGCGTTACCAACGCATTATTGAAGACACCATCCGTGCTTACCCTGACCAATGGTTCTGGATGCACAACCGCTTTAAGTTAACGAATGCCCGCACCCTCCGGAGAAAAAAAAGACGAATGAGGGGATAAAAAAGATTATCCGGTTTTTTGACGAAGAGGATTGAACATTTCGCGGCGGACGGCACACAGAATATCCCGACGCAGTAAAGTCCACGGTATATTCCGGCACACAGATAATCCAGAATGATAGCCGTACAGAAACGCCGCCGCACTGCCTGCCCCGACGGCATGTCCGTCACGCAAGGTGCGGCGCGCTGCCCGTGCGAGGGATTCTGCTGCCCGCCGCCGAAAAAACCGGGACATCCAAGGCTTGGAAGTCGCGCGATCAATCAGTACCAACCCGGCTTCTGTAAGAATCAAATCTTTCAGCCGCACCGGCTGAAAAAACCCTTTGCTATGCAACCGCCCTATGAGTTGCCCGGCCGCTTCCATCAAAGCCCGCTTCTCCCTCCCGGTTGAGCGGTTAAACAGATTGGCAACCTCATCGCCCTTCACCTCGCGCACAACCAGAAATCCGTCCAGAGGAAACCCGAAGCGCCGCCGTTCACCCCACGCTACCGGCTCCATCGTCTGGAAACCAGCATGACGGAGACTCTGCAACAGCGTCAACTCGCGTAATGCACCGGAATGAGGGCGCCGGCCGCAGAGCAAAGTCCGCAAATGAATTTTTAGGGATTCTGGCCCGACACGTTTCAAATAGAACACACCCCCGGATACCCGTGGCAGCTGTTGGACTTTTTGATCACCGGAACTCATGAAATCAGCAAACGCGCACAGGCCCTGCGCCTCAAAAAGAGACCTCACGGACGATTCAATATAAATATTTGTGCGCATTACCTGAACAGACTGCCGCCTGAAGCCATTGCAGTCAACCAATAGACTTATGTAATTCGCAAAAAATAGTAAAAAAACATGGACTCCCAGAATAAAAAGGCCCTAAATGAACCCCATTTACCAAAGCTCAAAACAGTTCTCTGGGAAACCTTATGATATTCAGACATGACGATGTAAGTCCATCAACGGACTTTGAAAAGCTGGAGAAAATCCATGACTTTCTGGTTGGGAGCTTTCCAAACTGTGAAATCTGGTCATGCGTGAACATTTTCGGAAAGGAAAATGCCATCGGGGCGGTCTATCCCGATCTGCCGCTAAGAGCCAAACCGACAAGATACTTTTACGACGCTGATCTTCTGCTGGATCAGAAAAAAATATACTCTCTGGCCGCCCGCAGAAATGAACAGATAGCCTCTCACGGGCTGATCCATGCTGTACATTCACAGATGAACCGGGAGGAACAGGAGTTTTCCATCTTAACCTCCTGCAACCTATTGAACACGAGAGTATTCGTCCCTCCCTTCAACGATTTCAATAAGATCACTGAGGCTGTTTGCGTAGAAAACGGAATACGAATGGCCAAACCGGCCGACGGGTGGAAAAGCATAGAATCGTCCCCTTTTAATCCAGATCACAAGCTATGGTTTTTTCATTCGTGGAGATATAGAAACGCCGATGAATTTATAGACAGCGTTACAAGTTCAAAACCTATTTCAGAAAAAGGAGATGCCTGGTGGCTGAAAAAGTAAGAATAGGAATACATCAACCAAATTTCATTCCGTGGCTCCCGTATTTCCACAAGATGTCCAAATGCAATATTTTTGTTCTGTTGTGCCATGTGCAATTTGAAAAGAACAACTTCCAGAACAGATATCAGCTGTCCAATGGCAAATGGGTGACCAAGCCTGTCTTTGCCGGACTCGACCCAATACGGGATAAGAATTATGTTGGACTCGAACTGCCGGACGAAACGCTCTCCTGCGGCTCTTTGGTGGAACTGAATACCCGCTGGATAAAAGTCATAGCCGATACCCTGCATATTAAGACAAAGATTGTGGATGACGCCCTGGGACACGAAACACGCTCCAACGATTCAACGCAACGTTTAGCCGATATTATTCTCCAGTATACACCATTCGGGTGCATTCCGGTTTACGTTACAAATCCGAACGCGAAAGACAAATATCTCAATGAGAATCTTCTCACATCACAAGGGATTGAGATCGAATACTGCAAGTGTCCAAAAGACATGAATATCCATGTATTCGAGGCCTTTGAAAAGTGGGGGATCGAAGGAACGATAAAGCAGTTAAAACGATAGCAAACAGAAAATTCAAGAACTGATTTCCAGATATAACCGGGAATAGTCGGCAACCACACGGGCAATGCAGTACCGTTCAAGAATGATCTTTCCGGCATGCCGCACCATCTGCTCTGCTCCGGAGAAATCCTGCATTAACGAACCGAGCTTACCGGCAAGCTCAACTGCGTTCTGCGTCTCGAAAAGGAACCGCTCATCGGTCACAACTTTTTCCGCAACGCCGGTTCGAGAGGTTAAAAGCGGCAGGCCGGCGGCCAGCACTTCCAGCAGCGCCATGCCGAAACACTCCTCTCGGGACGGATGCACTGCGAATTTAAAGGAACTCACAGTTTTGATAAAATCAGCTGTTAATGGAATGTGACTGATTTTAAAAAAGCGCAGCCGGTCGGCACCAACCGCCTCACGCACATCCAGCCCCCGGGCGTTACCGAGCAGAGCAAATTCGACCGCCGCAACACGCCCCTGCGTTTCTAATAAAACCAGAGCATCCACCAGATCTCGCCACCCTTTTCCGATATCTACTGAACCGAGGACAACAACCTTCAAGGGAAATGATCCGGCTACAACAGGATCCAAACAGATTTCAGAGTCTACAACTCCGTTTTCAATCAACTCCGGTTTCTGTTCCGGCGACCAGTCACTGATTTTTTTTCGCAACTCGTGCCCCACCGCAACAATTCGGCGGTGACGGTGGCAGCTGTATTTAAAAAAGTCCCGGCGGGTCATTTCAGAAGAACGAAGCGTTAACAAAGAGGATGCTTTAAGCGATCTTGCAATTTCCAGCGCCGCAAGACTCTGAATATGATCATTGCCTTGAACCAAACATCCGTCAACGATATACGAACGGCACCGCTTTGCGACCGCCAGCCCGAACCGGCGGTTTCCAATCAGCCGCGCCTTTAAACTGCGTGACGAAGGGAATGCATGAACAATCACCGGAATTCCCGCAGAGCGGGCTTCCGCCGCCAGCCACCCTTCGGACCCAGTTATCAGAACAGGCCGCCACGGTGCACGCAAGGCCTGCATGAGACGGAAGAGTGATTTCTGAGCTCCAGCCAGCGCGGGTGATTTCTGGACAAAAAATACAGTCTGAGTGCCCATCTGATTATTCTCCACGCCGGTATTGCCGATACTGCACAAGCGAAACCTTGCGAATCTCAGCGGTCAGGTCGCTGATGCCTGCCGCACGGATATTTCCCTGCACCGCTTTGTTCTGAAGCAGAAAGAACGCGTGATCAAGATAGCCGTAATTCATGGCAATAAATGCCGCAGCAATAATCTGCTTAGGCGATTGCTTAAAAATCGTTTCCGGCGTTTTCATGAAGAGCATATTGCCATGGATGATCTGTCCTCTAGAGAATGGAATCGGCCCTTTGACCTTTTTTGGATACTTGGATTTTGTAAGGCGCCGCCAGCAATGTAATTCGGTGAATCCCATCGGCGCGAAATTATAATCCCGCAGGAATGTTTCAATTTCCCCGTAAAAAGGCTGTCCCTCCCGATCCTGCATAAAGCCCACTTCGGCATCCACAGCCAGAAGCGAGGACGACAGCAAATCCGGCGCCGACTGAAGGATTTCCAGTTCCAGCCCCTCTACGTCCACTTTCAGATGAACGGTGCCGCCAAGATCGTTCGCGGCAAGGAACCGGTCTAACGGAACTGTATCCAACGTAACCGTGCGCTCGACCGTTCCGTAATCTCCTCGCATAAATTCCTCAGTGCGGCCTTCAATTGGCGGAAGCAGCGAAGATGAACCACGATGTTTCGTCAAGTAGAGTGTGCGGCCTTTCCCGTCATGTCCCAGCGCAACCGGGAAAAAGCGAACCTGCCGGAACGGGTTATTCGACGGCTCGGCATAAAAAGCATTCAGCCGAGTACATTCCTCCGCATCCGGTTCAAAGCCGACGGCATCCACAGCCCAAGCCATTGCAAGCATCGTCTTTGCTGGCACTCCGCGGGCGCCGATATCCAAACTTTGGATAGGAGCCACACCTGCCAGCAGATCCGCCAATTTATGCGATCCAAAAAAAATCTGACTCATACGCTATTCCCTTTCAACCGCTCTTTTTGCTCTTCAGAAAAGTTCAATGTGACATCTCCTTGTATTTACTGGCGACAATAGCATTTTCAATCCTAAGACAAGGGATATCCCCTACCACTGGATAAACAGCCAAGGCTTCTGCTGAAAACAACATTCCATTAATTGGTTCCAGCGCCGTTTTAAACTCAGGGCAAACCCATTCCGTATTTCTCGCTCGGGGAGGACCCTCTTTTCTAATAACTGTAACTGCCGATGGATTCAGTAGATTATCGAAACAAGAAAGTAGATGCTGGTTAACCACCTCATAGCCCAACCGCTCGGCGGTTTCTTTTAATCCTCGGCAATACCCATGTGTACGCATTCGTTTCTGGGCTTCTTCGTCTGCCAGTTCGTACCCCGGCTCAACTAAAACAAGATACTTCCCGGCTACCCGATAAAGTTCCTTAAGAATGGGTTCTTCATTGCCCCCATTCGGTTCAATGGTGTGTGACGTATAAACCACATCAACCGAGGAGTCAGAAAGCGGAATCTGGAATAAGCTTGCGGTGCACAAAATCACATCAGAGAACCCCCGGTCAGCCAAATAACGTTTCGCATAAGCGACCCGCGACCAAGAAAGATCAAACCCGAACACACACAACCCGCCAATCTTAAGACCCCCGAGCACTTCGGCCAGCGTAGTAGCTTCGCCGACACCGGCCTCCAGTAGCGATTTTGGCGTGCACAGGGAACGGATGATATCTGCAATTTCTGCCGCATACTGAACTTTCAGATGACGCCTTTTATCCCGTTCCATATCAGCAATATAACTACCGGTCTGCAGGTCGTAAGAAACCTCAATAATCCTCTCGGTGTTTTGGCTGTTGAGTTGCTCTTTGCGGAGCAAAGCACTAATATTCTCTCCACGTTTATAAAGCTCCAGCAGTTTCCGCGGAGTTGTCGCTGACCTTTCCATAATGTCTTTACTTTCCATTATCCGAATTAACGCTCTCTGTAATTCAACCTTAATACGTTTAAACAGCTCATATCCGCCGGATCAACCCGGCAGATAGTGGTGTACCACGGAAAATGTCGCATATAGCAGATTCACCGAGGACACGATCCAGTTCACGCGGCATCAGTCCGTAACCAGGTCGGATGGAGCGGACATTTTCCTTTGTGAATAATTCCCCAGCTTTAATGTCTTTAACCGCAAAAAGCGACCGGCGGAATATTTTAGTTTTGGTCTCCGAAGCCGTGCCGCCGTAACAAATTGTACCTAACGCCTGTTCTGCCAACCGGACCGCTTCGACCATTTCCTTGAATTCCGCCGGTTCCAACGAAAAGCTACTGTCCGGCCCTCCGTCAGCCCGTGAAAGTGTAAAATGCTTCTCGATCATGCAGATACCCAGTCCGACCGCAGCCACCGGAACCGCAATACCGATTGTGTGATCTGAGATCCCAATGGGACAACCGAATTTCTTTTCCATATCAGGAATGGTCAGTAAGTTCGCGTCTTTAGGTTCTGCAGGATAAGAACTGGTACATTTCAGAAGAGTTAAATCGGTACAACCCTCCTTACGCAATGTCTCCTCGGCCTCATGAATCTCTTCTTCTGAAGCCATGCCGGTGGACATAATCACCGGCTTGTGAGTCGCGCCAACTTTGCGCAATAACGGAATATCGATCAATTCGAATGATGCAACCTTATGACAAGGCACTCCTAATTCTTCGAGGAAATCAACAGCGGTTTCATCAAACGGGGTGGAAAAAAAGTCGAGACCGCATTCTTCAGCAACTTTTTTCAGGTCAGCATGCCATTCCCATGGCGTGTAGGCCTCCTTGTAGAGATTATAAAGCGTTTTGCCGTCCCAGGCCGTACCTCCGCCGATCCGAAAGTATTCATTATCACAGTCAATGGTGAGCGTGTCGGCCGTATACGTCTGAAGCTTCACCGCATTCGCACCGGCTTTGGCCGCAGCGCGGATAGTTTTTGCCGCATGCTCAATCGATCCACCGTGGTTCGCGGATAACTCGGCGATGATGTAAATTGGTTTTCTGTTTTTCATGACTTCACCACCCAGTACCCACCGGTTTTCTTGCTGCCGCGGTGTTCTACACGTTGCGTTGCAATCAATTCCGACAGATAACGCCCTGCGGTTTTATCTGCTACATCTAAAAGAGCCGCCAGTTCCTTTCTTTTTACCCCTGGATTTTCGCGTACAAGACAGATTATTTTTTCATTTAAAGAGACATTTAAAGAGACATTTAAAGGGACATTTAATGTGCCAGCCTGCCCTGCGTGCAGGGTGGAAAGCAGTGTAACGGAAAAATTATAGTCGTCGTAATCAAACCCCGCTGGCGGCTGACCGGCGGCTTCCAGCGCCTGCTGGATTCGCCGGATACCAGTGCCCATTTTTTCCGCCTGTTCCGTACGCATTAGCAAGGAAGCGATCAGACGGTTCCGGGTTCGGCTGTATTTTCCAAAGTCTTCGGGAGGAAGCCACGCCACCAGCCCTCCCGGATTTGAAATAATCAACCGGTTTTGAAAGACCTCCACCATGATATCGCCGGAAATATCAAAGTAATCCCGATGCATCACCGCATTGACAATGGCTTCCCGAAAAGCAGCTTCCGGATATTGGGGAATCTCTTCCCGACGTATGGAACGAATCTCGAAACGGACATCCATATGCCGCTTAACATACATAACAGCAGCATCAATATTCCCGACAAGCCCGTCATTGAAAATCTTGCGATCCAGAATCTGAACCTTGTCGTCCCCCTGATAAACAGCACAAACAACCGATGCACTTTTTATAAAACGTGCTGGATCCTTTGCAAAAAATAAAACCCCGGCATTGGTCAGGCGAGGAGTTCCATTCTCTATCCGCAACACCTCCAGATTCGCCAGCACTTCTTCCGGTGGTAATCCGGTATTTAATCCCGAATGTTTCAGGTAAGAAGCAAGCTTCTCCATGTCCAGATCAGAGGAAATATTAAAATTTGTACAAAGTTGCTCGTCAAACCGCAGTTTCCCGGAACGAATACCCATCTCAAAAATTTCATCTCGGCCAAGTTTCTGAGAATTGGCTCCCATCCGGATAAAAAAACCATCCGAACAGGAGTGCGGCTTATTTTCGCTTTCTGGAACCTCAATAATGAAAATTGAGCCTTGTGATTGAAGCCGAATCGGAATAGACGGATCACAATTTCTGGCGATATCCTGAATCTGCGATTTTAAGCGGTTGTCAATTTGAATGCCTGAGACGCTGGCATCATCCTTTACACCAATAAAAATCCGCCCACCCGATGCATTGGCGAAGGCAACCATCTCACGAGCCAATGACTTATCAGGCCTCTCCTTGAATTCAATGAACTGCCCTTCACCTTCAGCTAAACTAAATTGTAACTCTTGATCTGTCACCACGCTCCATACTGCACGATCTAACCGCTATGATCGTTTTTTAATAAACACCTGACTGGCAACACCCTTTATCTCACACGTCTCAGCCAATTCAAAGCCGGTTTTGACAAAGGCCGATTGCGAGGCCGAATTCGACTGAAAAACCTCTGCCCGCAACATGCTGACATTCAGTTTTTCAAAAGCCCGGGTGATGCTTGCTTCAATAATCCGCTGACCTAAACCCAGACCGCGAAACCGGCGGTCTATTGAAAAGCCGATGTCCGCTACGTCGCCCGTCCTGTCATAACGAATCTGCCCAGCAGGCATACCGCAAACTTCCAAAACCAGCATCAGCGTATCTTCCGAAGCCAGCTTCGCTGAAAACCATTTTTTATGATTATCCAGCGCAATCGGATCAGGATTATAACAGTTCACCCTGACGGTTGGATCATTTGCCCAGGTCAAGAACAGCTCCATATCGGTTTCCGCCGCCGGACGCAAAAAGAGCCTTCCTGCAAGCACATCCAGCCCTGTATCCGCCGCCGGATGGCAAAGCGCCCGAACAACTCCAAAACCGTCAACCTGTATCCGTCCGGCTTCGCTGCGTTGAATTCGATTTTCTCTGTCTTCTGCCAGCGCATTGACCGCGCCGGTGATTTGATCAACAGATGGACGCTCTCCCGCGCAAAACGCTATCTTTTGCGCATGCAGCCCTGAAGCCAACCCTCGTTGATTTTCAGCCAGAACCAGCGTGATAAAAGGAACCCCCAGACAACAAAGCTCCCAGCAGGTACTGCCGGCCGCAGAAACAGCCAAATCGGCCCATGCGATTAATTCCGCCATATCGGCGGAATTAATGAGTTGGATGTTGGAAGTAGAATGTTGAAGGACAGTTTCGAGAGAAGCGATATGGGGATTGGCGGACCCGACAACAACTTTTACCTGCATGTCCGGAATATCCACCTGATTCAGTGCTTGAATCACTTTCAGAGTCACATTATCCGGGTCAGCACCGCCTAGTGTTACAAGGATTTTTTTTGCAATATCTGGAAATTTACGACCCACTTCCCCGTTTGAATCTCTCTGGACAGGCTGGAAGCCTGTCCCACGTTTAAACTCACGACGGAGCAACGCGTATTGTGTACCGAGCAATTTTTTAGCATCGGAATTCGTGTGATAGTCCAAATCCATGGCGTTAATATTCTGGTTCAGCAGAATATCGCACTCGTATTTGGGCAGATGATTGCAGTCGTCGATCAGCAAAAGTTTGCGTCCGGCAGCGCGAACCCCGTGCTGATAGTCGAGATTGAAATGATAACCATCAAGGATAAACCACGGAGGGAAGGATGAAGGATGAGGGATGAGACCTGAAATGAAAGCCTGCGTCTGCTTTAAATCGTCGGAAGAGCCGGGTTCAACATTAATCCGAATCAGGTCAAAGCCTTCTGAGTGAATACGATCAGCCAATGCATCCGGAATTTCAGCACAGATGAAAACAACGGAAGAGAAGGATGAAACTTGAGGGATGAGACCTGAAGAAGAAAGGGATGAAAATTCAGAGTTCAGGTTTCCTCTTTCAGCCCTCTCTACAGCATCTTTCCACGCCTGCCCCAGCGCAATGCAACGCATGATATGACCGGTACCGATCCGGCTGTTAGCGTCTGCCCTGATAAAAAGGTGTTTATGCATGACTCGGCTTTTCCAGCGACTCAAACATAAATTCAGAGCGCGTCCAGTCTTCGGGCGTATCAATATCCTGCACAAGATGGCGCGGAAGAATAATCGGCACGGCATCTGGCGCATAGAGAGCCGGAGCCTTCATGTATTTTTCGACATTGAGCCAGTAGAACTGCCCTGCATCATGATAGGCTTCCGGTAGATCCTGCGAACGGGTCATCCGGTGTTCCGGCCAGAACATTTCAAGAGTACCCTTTTGATTGATTTTAAGTCCGCGAAAAATCGGAAAAGGGAAACTGGTGACGGAAATTCCGGTTGAGGCACCGGTTGATTTCAATAATTCCAATCCTCGGCACAAATATTCGGGTTGCACAAATGGTGCCGTGGCATACAGACAACAGGCATATTCCAATTCAATGCCGCTTTTTTTAAACCAGTTGAGTGCATGGATAACTACGGCGTCAGTTGAGGCATGGTCATCCGAAAGTTCAGACGGTCTCATAAAAGGAACTTCTGCGCCGTACGTCCTCGCGACAACGGCGATTTCCTCTGCGTCGGTCGTGACAATAATGCGATCAAAAATACCGGTTGCTTTCGCCGCCTCGATCGAACGGGCAATCATTGGCTTTCCGCAAAAATCGCGGATATTTTTCTTCGGGATACGCTTGCTGCCGCCTCTCGCAGGGATAATGCATACGTTCATGATTCGGTGAACCTGCTGATTATACTGACTACCTTTTCAATATCGGCATTCAGCATGGATGGGTAAAGGGGAATACTTAGACAGTTGGCATAAACTGCTTCAGCCTCCGGACATTTTCCTCGCACATAGCCATACTGCCGTTGATACCACGGTTGCAGATAGACCGGAAGATAATGTACCTGTGCAAAAATACCATTTTCACGCAGTGTTGAACAGGCCGCTACCCGCAGTGCATCCGCTTTTTCTTTAAACCGCAATACATACAAGTGGTAGGCCGGAGCAGTTCCTTCAGGACACGGCGGACAGATCAGCCGGTCGTTCTGAGAAAAAGCGGACTGATAACAATCAACAATTTCACGGCGACGTTTTACAATTCCATCAAGCCGCCGGAATTGAGATGTCCCCAATGCACATTGAATGTCGGTAATTCTGTAATTGTAGCCCAGCACCTGCTGCTGATAAAGCCACGGGGCTTTTTCTCCAACAGTTCTCTCGGCATCAGAATGATCCAGTAGGCAACCGTCCGTATTACGAATCGACCAAGGCTGAAAAAGATTCACATCGCGCTCCATGCCATGACTGGTCAGCATCCGAATCCGATGAGCCAATGCATCATCATTCGTGAGCACCATTCCCCCCTCACCCGCTGTTACGGTCTTGACAGGGTGAAAAGAAAAAATAGCCAGATCCGAATGGACACAGGCACCGCAATGAATGGTTTCGCCCTTATGAATATAGGTACTGCCGATAGAATGCGCAGCATCCTCGATTACGGCAAACCCGTGCCGCTTCGCCATTTCATAAATACGCGGCAGATCAGCAGGAACTCCGGCAAAGTCCACAGGGATCACCACTTTTGGCACGCCATTTCGTTTGATATATTCTTCAAGCCGATCCGGACTCAAACAGTAAGTCTTTGGATCAATATCAACAAAGTCTGGACGTCCGCCGCAATAGGCAATGCAATTAGCCGAAGCCAGAAATGTTAACGGCGAAGTCACACCAACGTCCCCAGGCTGAACATCCAGCGCCATGCAACAGAGATGCAAAGCGGCCGTTCCATTACTGACAGCGATGGCATGCTTAACCCCGATATATTCGCGGACAGCATCCTCAAACTGCGTCACAGCCGGTCCACAGGTCAGCCAGTCGCCACGCAACACATCGACAACGGCCTGAATATCCTGTTCGTCAATTGACTGCCGCCCGTAAGGAATGGGAGAGAGGGATGAGACTTGAGGGATGAGACTTGAGGGATGAGACTTGAGACCGGAATCAGGCAGGGATGAAGGATGAGGCTTGAGACCGGAAGGCGGAGGGGTGGAGCTCGAAGGATGAGGGATGAGGGATGAAACCTGAGGCTTTTGATGGAAGGGCTTTTTCATTTTATGCGTTTTTTGACGTTTTTTGACATCGTAGTGAAAATGGCAATTAATTCATCAGACTCTTTTAAAAGGAAATTGAGATTTTCTGATTTAATTCCACATTCTTCACTTAACAGTTCCATCCAAAGTAGTGTTTCATCCGCCTCTTGAGAACAAGTTTCAATTTTAGAAATAAACTCTGCATCACTTCGCGCCCGGGATGCCTCACGATAGTTAGCTGCCACAGATGTTCCAGACCGAAGAAACTGTCGGCCTAGAATTCGCAACTCTTCCTGTTTCAGTTTCTGCAGTTCAACAAACAGCCGGATCGTGATGCGTGCATACCACTTGGTTCTTGCACGCAAATCATCCTTTCTTTCTGATTTATCTGGCATTCTCCCCCTTCTTCAGGGCTCAGGTTTCCGCCCTCAGCCCTCGACAGAAAATTTACTGTCGACGTACTCCAGAATTTTCTGTCTCAGGCTTTCCACTGTTTCCCAGTCGGTGTTTGTGCCTGAATTATAAGCAAATCCATCAGGAACACGCACAGCATTGTGATGCTTCATATAGTCTTCCCTCGTATAGCTGAAAGAAATCGATGGAAGGATAGCGTAGTACTTACCGATATCTATCGTATCGAGCGAGTCTGTCGCCGTAATCATTTCTTCGTGCAGTTTTTCACCGGGGCGGATTCCAACATCACGAAGCTCGCATCCCGGGGCAACCGCTTCTGCTACGTCCAGAATTTTATAGGAAGGAATTTTCGGAACAAAAATCTCTCCACCAAGCTGATTATGAAGTGCAAAAACAACCAATTCAGCACCTTCATCAAGCGAAATATTAAAGCGGGTCATCTCCTTATGAGTAATCGGCAGAAATCCCTTCTCGCACTGCTTCATAAAGAAAGGAATGACCGACCCGCGTGATCCCATAACATTACCGTAACGAACCACACTGAAACGGATTTTATGCGTCCCCTTGATATTGTTAGCAGCCACAAACAGCTTATCGGAAACCAGCTTCGTTGCCCCGTAAAGATTTATTGGCGCACAGGCCTTGTCCGTGGATAGCGCTACCACACCCTTGACGACAGCAGAAAGCGCAGCTTCAATGACGTTCTCCGCCCCATCCACATTGGTTTTTATGCATTCACCCGGATTATACTCTGCGGTATCCACCTGCTTGAGGGCGGCGGCATGAATGACATAGTCCACGTCAACCATCGCACGTTTCAACCGTTCGGCATCACGCACATCCCCGATGAAAAAGCGTAGCCTCTTTTGCTCCTCCGCAGAAAATGATGCCCTCATTTCGAATTGTTTGAACTCATCGCGACTGAACACGACAATTTTTGAATCTTTTGTGTTGTCGAGTAGCATGCGGGTCAGTTTTTTACCCAGCGATCCAGTTCCACCGGTAATCAAAATACGGGAACCATTTAATATGTCCGAGCGACCAAATTTCATCATTCTCATCCTGTCTGTTGCAGTTTTGCAGATAATTTAATGGATAATCCGTTTTTTCTATTATAAACAGAGTCGCTTTATAGCACGTTAGTAAAACATATGGAAATCCAACTTTCAGCAACTTCAACCCGATCATTCCGCATCAATGCCTGTTTTGAGACTTTGCTGCGGTATAACGGCATCACTTCCCCCCGGGCACTTTACGAACTGAAAAGCCAAACAGTGAAAAAAGTGCTCAGAGAGCGGGGAACCGGCCGGGTTTTTCTGAGGGATCCGCGCGGCGGACCGGATATAGAGTGTTATTTAAAACGCTACCTGCAACCCTCAATGAAAGACAGAATTAAGTGCGCGATCTCCTTTAAGCCGGTTTTTAGCAGCGGAGCTTTGCATGAATGGGATGCGCTTTGTGCATTTCACCGTGCCGGACTAAAAACCATGATCCCGATCGCCGCCGGATCTGTTGGTAAAAAAAACTGCAACCTGACGCTGGGTATCACAGATTATATTCGCGCTTCGGAGCTGTTCCGTACTAAACTACAAAACGATCCGGAACGGCGCCAACGTCTGATTGTAAAAATCGCGGAATATGCGGCGTGCATGCATCAGGCCGGACTGGCCCATCAGGATTTCTATCTAGTTCATCTATTCATTAAGCCGCTAGAGAATGATGAAATCTACCTGATTGATCTCCAGCGCACACTGATGCAGCAACCCCTCTCCCGGCGCTGGGCGGTCAAAGACCTTGCTCAGATCCGCTTTGCGCTGACTCCTTTTATCGGCGGTAAAGAAACTGCGCTTTTTCAGAAAATCTATGAGTCCATCCTTCCTCTGCCCTTCTCCTTCTGGCGCACCGTCGAAAAAAAAACTGCGCGCATCAGCAGACATCAGAGAAAAATACCAGACGCCACTTAAACGAGAAAAGAAAATATCCGTCCATGAAAACAATAGTCATTCTGGTTGATAATAAACGCAGAGATCTACCAGGGCTTGCTCTGGTTGCACACCATCTAAAAAAAATCGGGGTGCGATGTGAACTGGAACCACTGGGAGCATGGCGCAGTGTGCTATGGGCCCACAGGCCGAACATGATTATCTTTAACCATTTAACAGCAAAACATCTAGAACGGTATTCACGGACACTTGCCAAACAGGGCATTCTGACCGCCGTTTTGCCGAATGAGGGAATTCTATACGATAAAGAGGTACTCGAGTACAACGCATCCAGATTCCATAACAGCGCCCATATTGACCATTTCTTCTGCTGGAACGCGGCACATGCCAACGCAATACAAACAGTCATGGCTGATCAAGGTGTTCAGGTTCACATTATCGGCATTCCGCGGTTCGACTTCTATTTCCCGCCGTTAGCGACTTCCCAAAAGCCCACCCTCCGAAAGAAAATACTGATCTGCACTAATTTTGTTTTTTCAAAATTTGCTGACTGCGACCAATCTGTCGCCGAACACTTTTTCGGACGATGGAGTGAGGCGGTTACTGCTTATAAAAAATGGCCGGAATTTGTTAAAATCAACCGAGAGTCTAAAATCCGATTTTTTGAATTTCTGAAAAAAGCCGTCAATGAAACCCCTTATGATTTTATCCTGC
The DNA here is from genome assembly GCA_964612095.1 of uncultured Verrucomicrobiota bacterium. Lineage (GTDB taxonomy): Bacteria > Verrucomicrobiota > Kiritimatiellia > Kiritimatiellales > Tichowtungiaceae > Tichowtungia. Next base: position 1,587 of record CAZTEK010000015.1, on the reverse strand, counting down.
GGCCTCATCCCAATGAAAATCCATCGATTTATGAGGGATGGTTTAATGATCTCGATGAAAACACAAAAAAACGGATCCGGTATGAACGAAATACACCCGTCCCCGAGCTGCTACTCGAGTGCGATCTGGAAATTGCCTGTGATACATGCACTACTTCACTTGAGGCTTGGATTATAGGCAAACCGACTATCGAACTCCACTTGACCGATCATCCGGTATTTCACCATGAGTTTGTTGCAGAACTAAATTCTCTCTGTGCAGTTCCCGGACAACTCCCAGCACTGATCAATGAACTGCTGGAAAAAGGCAGTCCGGAACAATTTTCAGCGCCACGTAAAGAACATCTACGAAAGTGGTGCAACACTCCGGACGGCCATGTCTGCGAAAGGTTTGCGGCAATACTGAAAGGTATTGTCGAATCCCAGCCTGAGCCTGATTTTTCCAACCTCTCTTTTCCCGACATCCGGAGGGGTCTTCGGCTGAAGGCTCTGAAAAAAATCGGACTGCCTTGCACTTACTCGCCCCTGCTTTCCATCAAATACGCACTGAATCCAAAAAAGTATTCACGAAAAAATGCAGGACAAGAAAAAACCATCAAACCGTCTGATGTCCGGGCATGGGAAGAAAAATTTAAAATAATGGGGCTGTAATGCCAACCCCGCAAGATATTCGGTAAATTAAACTGAATATCATGCGCAAATGGTATGAGTGCGTTGACGAGTTATCCGTTAAAAGTTATCAGGAAATACGCATAACCTTGCGAGCCAGACTGGAGGGCCGATCGTTCCATTCCATTGCCCGGATATAGGCGTTCAAAAATCTCATGACGGTGTAAACTGAAACATGCGGAACCGTCTCTCTGGCAAACCTCGCTAGATTTTGAATACAACGGCGGGAATTCCGAGACCGCCCGAAACGTAAATCCTCCAAATCAATCAGCACAAACTGCAAGACTCCATCTTGCTCCTGCACCATCACATTGCGCGGTGAAAAATCACAGTGAAATATTCTCTGGCGATGCAAATTCACCGTAAATGCGGCAAATTGATCAATCAGAGCACGAGGGATCACAACCGGACCTTTCTCACCCCGGTGATTAAAAAACCAGCCGGCTACCGTGAGGACATTTTCCAGCATTTCCATCACCACAATCGTCGGGCCGAACGGACGACATTCCACACAAGCCAACTGATCCGGCACCCTCACCCCCGCCTTTGCAACACGCAAGCCCGCAATATGACCCTGGCGGCCCTTGGCCTGCCCGATCAATGTGCGGATTTTGACCCACAGGCGACTGTCATGAAAATATTTAACACATACTGATCGTCCACCTGCCTTGATGACCAGCAAATCAGCCCGTTTACTGATGTGAATCCTCTTGACCGGTCCGGCATCAAAAAACCGTTGGGACGCGATCGCCGGATCAGAATAAACACGGTCGATTGCCGCCAGAATTTCCGCCGTTGCCAGATCACACTTTCGCCATTCTTTCCGTTTGTGATTTTGCAGCACTTTAGACCTCTCCCCCGCAAAACAGCTCGTCCTATGGAACATCCTGCGGTTTATTCAAAACAATACGTGAAAAAG
>CAZTEK010000014.1:0-19350 GCA_964612095.1 uncultured Verrucomicrobiota bacterium | reverse complement strand
TTGGTGGCGGCAAGAGCGCCTACTTCCAAAGCGGAAGTCTGGATCTGGTAGTGATCCCGGAACCGTCAACAATCACGTTATTCATGATTTCGTGTGCGGGAGCCCTCCTGATCAGACGTTGGCGCGGCTAGAGCACTTAACGATTGAGATGCCGTTTCGCAATACGTCAAGAAACCCACCCCGCCCTCCGGGCACCCCTACAGTGGAGGGGATTTTATGAGTTCCCCTCCTTTGGAGGGGTGGTCGTAGACCGGGGTGGGTTACGGTGTTTTAATCGTTAAATGCTATAAGAACGCGTTATGACAGATCAGGAATTCGAGAGCCATCAATTGCGGATGGCTCTTTTTGTTCATACCGACGGTGGTAAGTGATTCAGCTGAAGCGTTTGGCGATCACCGGATGAATTGGAATCTTTGCTCCGGCTGCGCCGCTTCGGCGGTAGGCCGACGGATTTGATCCAAAAACCGATTTAAAGGCTCTGGAGAAATGATATTGGCTTTCAAACCCGGTCAGGAAAGCGATCTCCTGCACCTGATAATTGGTTTTGACCAGCAGGGCTGCCGCCCGCATGAGCCGGATGTGCTGAGCATGATTACCGAATGCAATATTCATAACTATTCAATCTATTTACGCAGGCTTCCCGACGGAAACCATTATCTGTTCAGCTACTTTGAATACACCGGGGCGCTTGTGCGGCGATCCATCGATCACTGGCTTGGATTGAAGGATGAGCAGGGATTGCAGGATCGGTGCGGGTTTACGCTGGGAGTGGCCGCGTCGCAGTATGCCTCGTTGGAGCAAGGGGAGGGAAGCCCTCCGTTTCCTGCTGGCCTTCTTGAACAATGAGATTATCAATGGACCGACCGTTTTTTCGAGCCGGCTGCACACCAATACGTTTACGACGGAAACGGAAGGGCGGAATCCCACCATGGAAACGCCGCTTTGTGCAGCTAACGCTCTGATCGAGTTGTTGTTGCAGAGCCATGGCGGAAAAATAAGAGTTTTTCCGGCGGTTCCCGTCGAATGGGCTTGTGCGGAATTTCAGAGTCTGCGGGAGCAGGGCGCGTTTCTGGTCAGCGCCATACGGATCAACGGGCGAACCGCGCGGGTGGATGTTCAAAGTTTGGCCGGAGAACCGCTGTTGCTTAAAATTTCCGGATGGACGGGAATCCCCCGGCAGTCTGGAGTCCGGGTGGTGGATATGTTGGAAATCGCTCCGGGCGAATACCGGGTGGATCTGAAAAAGGGAGAAACCCTGTCGCTGTTTCAGGGGGAGCAGAGATCCCCGTTCGGTTCATTGCCCGGGACGGCTGAGCCGCGAAACCCGTTTGGTCTGAAAAAACGGGCGGGTTGATTTTAAAATTTTCAGATGACTTTACATGATAATACATGGTAGAGTTAAAAACAGTTCGACAGATTAATAGTTCAACACAAAAAAAGGAGAAAGAATGAAGAACAGCATGTTTGTCTGCCTGATGGTTGTTTTAATCCAGTTTTTGACGGTTGCCGGTTCTGCGGCAGAGGTACTCGCCCGGTGGGCTATGGACACGGTTGAAAAGAACGCACAATACTCAACGCCGGGCAGTTCTGAAAACGGTAATGGATTGCAGTTGATGGGCGCCCCGGCTCCGGAGGTCATGGACGGGGTTGTAGGGAAGGCGATTCGGTTCAATGCGTCGGCATCCAATTTCGGCGTGGCTGAAAAAAAATGGCGGAAGCCTCAGGCTAATAATGAGGTGTACGTAGACTTTCACGTTAACCCGGATTCGGTTGATGTCGCCACCGGGCAAGCGGTTCTGGCGGCAAACGGTGTATGGGAATTCAGGATTGTGAATAATATCCTTTTCTTTTATGTCTATGACTTGCAAAAGGCGCCGAAAGACGCCCGTGTTTCCGGAGTCTTGAAAAAAGGGACGTGGACGCATGTCACCGGCACAGTGTCGGGTCAGAACATTACGTTGACTATGGACGGGAAAACGGCAACAGGGAAGCTGGCCTCGCCGAAAATGAATCAGCGCGAATTGGAAATTTTTGTCGGAGCGGCCAACACAAATGGTACACGCGCCTTTAGCGGAGCTCTGGATGATATAACGATTGCCAATCAGATTCCCTGATGCAACCCGCAGATATCCCCGTTACGCCCGTCAGCGATAAGTTGGCGGGCGGTTTTTTTTCAGGTTATGACTTTCGCCGGCAGAGCGCGCTTTCGGGCTCATTATCCGGCGGCGGGCGTAGTCTCGGGAATATCCAATGATGGTTTAATCGAAATTGTAAACTGCGGGGAATCAGGCTGGCGGATGCGGAGCATCAGCGCTTCGACAGCCAACCGTCCGATTTCATGAGCATGGATTTCGATCTTTATCGGATCCGGAGTCAGCTCCTGCATAAAATCATGGGAATCGCCCGCGATAATCAGCAGGTCTTTCATGGGCCGGATTCCCCGCCGGATCAGTTCGTGATGCACAGGATATCCCAGGTTGTTGGCGATGAACAGGCCATCCGGCTTTGACTTGAGTTTCATGAAGGCGTCAACCAGTTCTTCAGCGGCAGCGGACAGAGCGGACGGTTTCAGCAAACGGCCCGGCTCCGGGGGAGTTTCGAGCAGGTGACAAGGGACTCCGCTCAGCTCGGCATGACTCATGAAACTGTCTGCCCGGGACTTCCAGTATGGAAAATGCTCGGTAACGGTGCAATAACTCATGCAGCAGAGGTTGCGGCATCCTTGCCGGATCAGGTAATCGGAACTGATTTCCCCGGCAAAAAAATGATCCGGCTGAACCCGATCCCCGAAATCTGCACCGCCAGCCTGCAGAAGCCAGACGATCGGAAGTTTTTGGATGGTTTCATAAAGCGAAGCTGACGGCTCCGGGCCGTGAATCAAGATCCCGTCAAGATTTCCGCTCTGGAGAATCGGGGGGATGAAGTCTTTGGGGCTGGCATAATCAACGGTCAGACTTGCTCCGGCCTCCCTGAGCGTCTCGACAATACCTCTCATCATGCTTTGCCCGGTATGGGTCAATTGTGACTCCTTCGCTCCGGTCCATAGCATGGCCACGGTGCGATGCTTGAGCAACGTGTTTGGAAGGCGGCTCCGTTTTCTCAAGGAGGGGCGGTATCCGAGCGTTTTGATGGTTTTTTCAATCCGTGCGCGGGTTTCAGGGCTGACAAAGCCATTCTGGTTAATCATCCGAGAGACGGTAGCTGTGGAAACTCCCGCTTTGGCCGCTACATCCTGAATGGTCATATTTTCCTTCCTGAACGTTGAAAGGCTGGAATATATCTGCCCGCCCGCGCAATTAAAAGCCGTTTTTTTATTCTGAACCCGGTGCATCCAGACGGACGAAATTAAGATTCAGCCTTTCGCCGCCGCATTGGATACGGACACGGCCGCTGAGATAGTCGGATTGCAGATAAGGGCTGTCGAAGGTCATCGGGAAGCTGTAGTTTACCGGCCTGCCGTCCACGTCCGGGATCTGAGGGTTTGCGGCGTTGAAAACGATTTCTTCGGCTTGTTCGCCGCATCCTGTGTGGACAAGGATATGCGAGCCCGGCACAACGGTCTTGTAAAGTACCGGAGGGTTGGCGAGAATATTCGTCATAAAATCCGCCATAGCCGGATAATCCGCAGTTCGTCCGGCCTGGATCACCACCGGCGAAAAAAAGTCTTCAAGAATCATAATGGTTCGATCTTTATTCCAGTGGTAGGTCTTCTCCCGAAGCCTGACGGCGGGGGAATCGTCGGCGGCGTTGAAATAGGTTTGGGTGGCTGATGTTTTGCGTTTATGTTCCCGTTCATAGACCTCGTCCCATAGAACCGGGCGGACTGCGGCATAGGCGGCACCCTTACGGACGAAGGTCCAGCCGTTCTGTTCGATGAATTCATCCCGGTCCGACCCGAACCAGATTCCCATACGCTTTCCTGAGGGCGGAGGGCACGGATACCAGTCCGGTTGGATGGATCTCCATTGCCGGAATTGCTGAATCACCAGTGTCTGCCTGTGCTGAACCGTCTGATACATCATCTCCATGTCGATTGCTGAACCGACTTTATCTTCCTCCGGCAGGCCGATGGGAACGATACGGGATGCCGGAGACTGCGCAAAGGTCATCCCATGCCATCGTCCGGCAGCGTTGTCTGCGCGCAGTTGTCTGCGGGCTTCCCGTCCGGCAATCGGTCAGCACAATCATCCATTCTGCCGGAGAATGCTCTCCGTCCGCTTTGAGCGCCATCCGGAACGAATAATCCCAGTCGAGATGCCATGTATCTTCGTTGTATCGGCCGGCGCAGAAGCCGAATCGCGGAGGGAACCCGGTGGCCCCGGGCGTATAGAAAATGCTTGAATCGCCCATAACATGGTCTGCGCAGTCCACCCGGAAGGGCTTATCCTTACCCGAAGGAGGTGTCTGGATCTGGCCGGACGTACTGAAGAGAGGAAGTGCCTCGTCCCAAAAGTCAAACAACCGGACTTCGGCTGCAACGGATACGGCAACGACCGCCAGGAGCAGGGCTGCCGCTAGGAATTCTGCTTTTTTTAACATTATTTTCTCGAATTGAATGTGATATACATGTAGTTTCATGATTTATACACCCGCCGAGACCGTGAAGTCAAATTGCTTTACAGATCAGTGGCTTAGGACGCAGTGGCAGAGAGACTCTCCCGTTCCGAAATGGATGTTGTGAGGGTGTTTTCAGCCATGTAAAAACCGTTCGTGGCAATAAGGGGATAAAAAGATTGATTATGAACAGCAGAGAGCTCATTCGGACGATCATTGCCGGCGGTACAGCCGATCGAACCGGTTTATGGCTGGGCAATCCGGTTGAAGAAAGCTGGCCGGCGTTGAATGCGTTTTTCGGCACGAAAACCGAGGAGGAACTGCGCCGGACCCTTGGGGATGACTTCCGTTGGTTTTGTCCGGAATTCGACCCGGGTTGCTACCGGCATCCGGACGGGCTGCCGATGTTTGATTTCAGCTATAAAAAAACTCTCAGCTGTCACGGAGGCCCCTTCGAAGAGTGCGAAGAGGTTGCGGATATTGAAAACTATAACTGGCCCGAGGCCCAGTATCTTGATTTTTCGCGCACAATAGCGCAACTCAGGGCCGCTGGCGATGTCTATCGTGCCGGTGGAATGTGGTGCCCTTTTTATCATATTCTGATGGAGCTGTTCGGAATGGAGAGCTATCTGATGAAGATGTTCACTGATCCCGCTGTGGTGCATGCGGCGACTGATCGGGTTTGCCGTTTTTATTACGAGGCGAATGAACGGTTTCTTCAGGAGGCAGGAGAGGATTTGGATGCGATTTTTTTCGGCAACGATTTTGGAACCCAGCAGGATCTGATTTGCGGACCGGATCAGTTCGATGAATTCATCATGCCTTGGTTCCGTAAATTCATTGCGCTCGGCAAGAAATATAACAAACAGGTGATTCTTCACTCCTGCGGAGCAATTCATAAGGTGATTGACCGGATTATTGATGCCGAGGTGGACTGCCTGCATCCGATTCAGGCGCTGGCAAAAAACATGGATGCGCAGACGTTGGCCCGTGATTTCAGGGGGCGAATCACTTTCATGGGCGGAATCGACACGCAGCATCTTCTGGTGAGTGGAATTCCGGAACAGGTAACGCAGGATGTCCGGCGTATCCGGGATTTGCTGGGGCCGCGGCTGATTGTCAGTCCCAGTCATGAGGCGGTGCTGGCCAATGTTCCGCCGGAGAATCTTGAAGCATTGTCCGCCGCAGCACTTGAAGACCGTCGAATATATTAATCCTTAGCAGAAAAAGGAATCGATCTGATGAAGCGTATAAGTTGTATGACCGTTGTTTTCGCTCTGTTTTTTTTGGGCCGGTGTCAGGCCGGGGAGACTGCCGTTGCATTTGAATTTACCTGTACGGATACACCACCGGTTGCAATCGTTTCGGCATCAACGGCGGATCCTTCTGCCGCCACGGCCTTTCAGAAGATTAATCCGCATCCGGTGTTTGTTCGGCTGGGCGGACGTGATGGAACGGCGGCCTTGTTGTTTAATGCCCAGGAGGGAACGGGCGCGGTTTCCCGTTTGCCCGATCTGCCGGTTGCGTTGAAAGATGCGGGCGCCGGGTTCGAGGGCAACCGGCTGTTTGTTGTCGGGGGCTTTACGCCGAACGGCCCGAATCGCGAGATTTTCGCGCTGGATATTTCCCGTCCTGAATCCGGGTGGACCTGTCAGCCGGGAGTACCGGATGACGTTGGTGCTCAGCCGTCTGTTGTCGGGTTACATGGACAGGTCTATGTAGCCGGTTGCGGACCTGATGGCTCACGATTGTTTGTTTATAATCCGACGCGCAAGGCGTGGGCCGGATTGTCTCCTGCGCGGGAAAATATGCGCGGGTTTTTGGGTGTGTCCTGCGGCAACGATAGTTTTTTGTTTTTTAATGCCAACGGGTCGGATAATCGTATTCGGGCCTATCACCGGATTACCGGCAGCTGGTTTGAGGCAGGAGTTCTGCCGTTATCGCCGGAGATGTTGGGAGCCGTATCTGAGGGAACAGGATTTTCAGTTTTGTCTTCCGCCGGAGTATTGAAAGGAACGGCGGTTCTCAGGCCCACGAAATACGGAATTTATGACCATCTGGTGGTTGCTCTGTTGGTGATTGCGCTGGTCGGAGTGGGTGTGTTTTTCTCGAACAAAGAAAAATCCAGCGGTGATTATTTCCGGGCGGGCAAACGAATTCCCTGGTGGGCGGCGGGGTTGAGCCTGTTCGCCAGCGGGGCGAGTGCCATCAGTCTGATGGCTATGCCGGGCAAGGCGTTCGCGGACAATTGGATTTATTTTTCACTCTTTTTGTTCATCATCATTATTCAGCTTCCTCTGATGTTGCTCGTTTATATTCCTCTCGCCCGCCGCCTGCAGATTCGAACGGCTAACGAATATCTGGAACGTCGCTTTGGACTGCCTGTGCGTTTGTTGGGATTTGTTATATATTCGCTTAACCAGATGGTCGGTCGCATGGCAGCGGTTCTGCTGCTCCCGTCAATCGCACTGAGTGCCATTTTCGGGCTGCCCATGATGCAAAGCATTTTGATTATGGGTGTGGTGGCAACGATTTACGTGACGCTCGGGGGACTTGAGGCGGTGATCTGGACTGACGTGCTTCAGGCTGTGGTCATGCTGGTGGCTGTTGCCGCGTGCGCCCTCTGGGCTCTATTCTCGCTGCAGATTTCTTATACCGAAGCCTCCGAGGCGCTTACCTCTCTCAATAAACTGCAGATGTTCGACTGGAGCTTCGACTGGACGGCTCCAACGGTTTTGATTCTATTTTCCTATGTTATTGCCTCTTCATTAGGAATGATCGGTGATCAGACGTTTATCCAGCGGATGCAGTGTACGCGTAGTGAACGGGAGTCTCGGAAGTCGTTGATCTTGCAGCTGGCGGTGGCTATTCCAATGAATTTTGTGCTCTTCGCTATGGGAACGCTGCTGTTCCTGTTCTATCGAACCCAGCCGCAGGCATTGAGCCCGGCACTTAAGGCAGATGGGATCTTTCCTTTTTTTGCCGCACAGGTTCTACCCCCCGGGATGGCGGGATTTGTAGTGGCCGCGCTACTGGCGGCAACTATGTCTACGGTGTCCGGGGCGATCAATAGCGTGGCCAATCTGGGTGTGGAAGATATCTACCGCCGGTTTTTTCCGAAAGCAACCGATCACCGTTGCCTGCTGCTGGGACGCATCCTGACGGTCAGTCTCGGGGTGTTCGGAACCGGCATGGCTCTGTTGCTGGCGCAGGGCAGTTTGCTGTCTGTATGGGATTTGGCGATTATGATTACCGGCATTATCCTTGCCCCGATTTCCGGAATTTTTGTGCTGGGCATCTTTACGCAACGCGCGAACAGCTTCGGAGTCTGGGTCGGAACCGTTGTGTCAGTTGTCGTTAATGTTTATGCTAAATTTTTTACGGATTTGAACGCGCTGGCCTTTTTAACTGCCGGCGTGTTTTCCTGTATAATAGCCGGTTATCTGGCCAGTTTTCTGGCGCCGCGGCCGACAGAAGAAAAAACCCGGGGACTGACTGTGTTTACCCTGGAAAAAGAAAAAAAGGATGAGATTTAATGAAAAAGAAAATAAAAATAGCCGGGGTCGGACTTAAGTTCGGGGAGCATGTGATTCGACAGATGGTTGATAACGGGATGGCTTCGCCGTTCGTCGAACTGGGCGGTGTATTCGATCTGGATGCGGAACGAACCCGTGAGGTTGCGCAATTGTTTGGCACCCGCGCATACGGCTCGCTAGATGAAATTCTTGCCGACCCGGAGATCGAGGCTGTCGGCCTGTTCACCCCTCCGGCGGGACGTGCGGAACTGATCCGCAAGGTGATCCGTTCAGGACGGCATGTCATGACCACTAAACCGTTTGAGCTGAATGCCGCAGAGGCGCTTTCTGTCCTGACGGAAGCGCGGGAGATTGGACGGATTGTTCATCTGAATTCCCCCGGTCCGTTGCCGGATCCGGAGACGCAGCAGATTCTGGAATGGCAACGGGAGTTTCAGCTGGGTCAACCGGTGGCTGTTCGTTGGGAAACCTACGCTAATTACCGGGAAAAAGCGGATGGCAGCTGGTATGACGACCCGCAACGCTGTCCGGTCGCCCCGATATTCCGACTTGGAATCTACGGGATCAATCAACTGTTGCGTCTGTGCGGGCGGGTGGAATCGGTCGCGGTTGCGCACAACCGGCTTTTTACCGGACGACCTACGCCCGACAATGCAGAGCTTTCTTTGGTGTTTGCCAATGGCGCACTAGGAAGCATTTTTGCCTCGTTTTGTGTAGATGACGGGTATCGTTATTCGGATGTTCTCTGTGTTCACTACGAGAGGGGTACTATTATGACCCGGGCGCTGGAGGTGGACGCAATGGATATTGTTTCGGAAAAAGAGCTTATTCTTCACGGACGCGGACCTGACGGAACACCGGTTCGCCTGCGCGAGGAACGAACCGGTTACGGATCCTTGAATAATTATCAGTGGGAAACGTTTTTTCGGGCGGTTCGCGGCGGCGGGACGGTGCCGGGGGAAATTACGCCCGAAGAGATTGCCCATGCGGTTGAGTTGATCGGAGCAATGCGGCAGGCCGATCGGGCCACGGGACGGATTTCATTGTCCCCTGCGGATGCACAGGCCGTTTCAGGCAAGCAAAAATAAACTGGAATATGCAGAATTCAAATCCAGAAACCCCGCTATTGGTGCTGTTGATCGGCGGATTCGGTCACGCCGTCTGGGTGTTCGACGAGTGGCGGCGAGACGCGGCGCCGGTCTGTCTGGCCGGAGCGGTTCAGCTGGCACCGGATGAGCCGTTGGATTTGTTTTTGGCACATGATTGGGCCCGTTCGTTTACCCCCTCTGTTTTTCAGGATGTGCAACAGGCGCTTGATGCGGTTAAGCCGGATCTGGTCGTGGTCAGTACCCGGCCCGACCGCAATCCCGCAGTGATTGAACAATGTTTGCGTGCCGGATGTCATGTCATTGCGGAAAAACCGCTGGCCGTGGATGAGGCGGGCCTGATCCGTCTGCACCGGGCCGTTTGTGAAACCGGAAAATTTATTCTCCCCATGCTGGGTATGTATGAAACTCCGGCTTTTGCGGAAGCCCGGGCCAGAGTTTGTCGCGGCGAGATCGGCGAACCGGTGCTGGTGAATGTGCGCAAATCCTACCAGTGGGGACGCCGGGCGGACTGGTTTGCTGATCGCGCAACGTATGGCGGGATCTGGAGCTGGGTGGGAATCCATGCGTTCAATATTGGAACATACATAACCGGGCGGCGGGCGGTGCAGGTTCTGGCGGCGCAGGAACAGAACCGTTTTCATACGGGCTACCGGGATTGTGCGGATGTTCTTTCCGGCCTGTTTCTGTTGGAAAACCGGGTGCAGATGACGGTCAGCATTGATTTGTTGCGTCCGGATGGACAGGAAGCGTGGGGCGATGACTGGTGCCGTATTGTCGGTTCCTCCGGCAGTATTGAGGCCAATCCTGCTTTAAAAACGATTCGGCTGATCCGCAAAGGGCACGATGAAGAAGTACGTAAAGTGACCGCCGTTGCCCCACCATTCTACACCGCCTTTCTGGATGCGATAAAAACCGATGCCGATTTTTCGAAGCTCACTACCCTGGGATTCCAGCTCACTGATTCAGCTCTCACCGCAGACCGAGCTTCGGTGGAAGGTCTGTGCAGACTCGATGTAAACCCTGGTCGCTGGAAAATACTTTAAGGAAGTTTGGCTGATGAAACAAAAAAAGATCCTGTGTGATTGGAGATCCGAATATCTAGAAAAGAAACAGTATGGCTACCAACCCCATCTGTTAAATGCTCTGGAATGTTGGTGTCAAAAGGAAAAATAGAATGAAAAACAGAACGGTTGGGACATTGACCTATACAGCTGGTGGCTTGTGTACGCTCTTTTTCTGGTTGTTGTTTGGTGATTTTGCCATTTCTATGCGCGATCGGGCAGGGCTTCCCAGCGTCATGGAACTGCTCCGGCAGCACCACGCCTCAGACACGGCCATGTCTATATTATTCAGCGTGCTGCCCGCCGTTATCGGAATGTTTCTTGGTCCGGTGATCAGCTATAAGTCTGATCGCTACCGGAGTCGCTGGGGCCGGCGCATCCCCTTCCTGGTCATCCCAACGCCAATCGGTGCGCTGGCAATGGTGGGGATAGGCTGCAGCCCTTGGCTCGGAACACAAATCAGCAGTCTGCTCGGCTCTGTCTCGCCGGGGATTGATTTCTGCGTCCTGACTATTTTCTGCCTTTTATGGATCATCTTCGAATGCGTCCTTGTTGTGACGGTTGCTATTTTTACCGGCCTGATAAATGACGTGGTGCCCCGCGGACTTTTGGGGCGTTTCTATGGCTGCTTCCGCATTATCAGCCTCGGAGCCGGAATCATCTTCAACTATTGGATTTTTCAATTTACCGAGACGCATCTTTTCGAAATATTTCTTGGCGTGGGGCTTTTGTTCGGCGGCGGGTTTGCTCTGATGTGCTTTATGGTCAAAGAAGGAGAATACCCGCCGCCGCCATCGGAAGAGACGGAGGGAAAACACCCGGGTAGCTTCTTTTCAAATGCCAAAGTATATTTTGTAGAATGCTTTTCCCACCGCTACTATCTTTGGATATTCGCAGCGCTGACGCTGGGATTGCTGTCTTTTTATCCATTCAACACATTTTCACAATGGTATGCCGAATCGCTGGGCATGCCCAAGGCCATTTTGGGCAAGCTGGGGGCGCTCGCTTTCACCATTTCTATTGTTCTGGCTTTCTTTATCGGATGGATGGTCGACCGCTTCAGTGCCCTGAAGGTGGGAATTGTTTCACTGATGCTTTTTGTACTGACAACGCTTTTTGGGTTTATCTTTGTCGGGGGCGTTAAAAGTTTCGGCGTGGTCCTCGTTTTGCATACGGTTATTTCAGGCACTTATTTTACTGCGACAGCCTCGCTCCCGATGATTCTTTTCCCGAAAGTGAGGTTTGCGCAATTCGCTTCGGCATCGGCTCTGCTGGTATCGATCTCAACCGTATTCATCGGACTTATCCAAGGGCCGCTTTTGGACTACTCTGGGCACAACTACCGGCTGACTCTTTTGGCCGCCTTCTGCCTATCCTCAACGTCGTTGATTCTCATGCTGGTGGTTCTGCGTAACTACAAGGCCTTAAATGATAAAGAGGCGCCGGTATTTTAATCGGATGCCTATAGAGTTTTGCGCCGTCTGATTCATCCTCGGTAAAGAGGATAGACAAAAAAGAACTACAAAGCGGACATTAACCCGGCAGACTAACTTATGGATAGGTACTGAAAGGTGAATCCGGTCGGAATAACCCGTTTCCATACTCTACACAAAAAATTCAAACAAAAAAAGGTGTCACTCAAGAGGTTACGGTCAAACACAAAAACCCCTTCCTTATCCAAAAGAATATTTTATATGCGGAGTCCGAGTGCCGGTTTGACCGGGTTTTTCTGCCGGAAGGGCCCTGCAGCTTGGAAGCATGGTTCGAATTGGATGGAAAGAAGTGCGGATTCCGGTTTATAGAAATCGAAAAATTATAATTCACCGCACAGGAGATTTTAATGAAGGGTCAACAGGGTAAAGATTCTGATTCGCTTTCCGTTCTGCTGATCGGCGGATTCGGTCACGCCGTCTGGGTGTTCGACGAGTGGCGGCGAGACGCGGCGCCGGTCTGTCTGGCCGGAGCGGTTCAGCTGGCACCGGATGAGCCGTTGGATTTGTTTTTGGCACATGATTGGGCCCGTTCGTTTACCCCCTCTGTTTTTCAGGATGTGCAACAGGCGCTTGATGCGGTTAAGCCGGATCTGGTCGTGGTCAGTACCCGGCCCGACCGCAATCCCGCAGTGATTGAACAATGTTTGCGTGCCGGATGTCATGTCATTGCGGAAAAACCGCTGGCCGTGGATGAGGCTGGGCTGCTGCGATTGCATCGGGCGGTTCAGAAAAAAGGAACCCTGATTGTTTGTCGTATGTCTTATCCCGACTTCAGTGTCCAGGCGGGCGATATGCTTGTCTTTTTCTCCGATGATCTGAAGAGAACAGAGGAGGGACCGTTTGTATTCGTAGAGGCCGAAAATGCCTATGCGGCTGTCCGCATCGCTTCCTATACACAGAAAACCTGGGATAACAACAACTGGATGCGCATGAAGGAATCCATGTTCCCGCTGGTCTTCGAGGTGGCGATGAAAAGCGATTATCCCGATTTCGAAGCCTTCAAGGCGGCGGTTAAAGCCTGCAGTTACAAAATCAAAGACAGTGTTCTGTATTACAGCGGGCTTGGTGGAACGGGAGATTTCACCTTTTATTATGCGCTGAGCCGCCTTCCCGAAATAGACGGGAAGCCGATCGATCTGAAGCCGGATTTTACGTTCAAAAGTCCGTTTATGTTTGAATCGTGGGCCAGCGGCAAAGTTGAAATCAAGAAAGACAAAAGGGAGTATCTGATCCATGCGGCACAATAAAACCAGAATAATGGCAGTCTGTGCACTGTCGTTGATCGGGGCGGCAGAATCGGCGGCTTTGTCGGACCAGCAGATTGCCGAGCTCCAGGCTTCGTTTGATGTCCGGGCCCGGGCGGCCATGGAGTTTTGTCTGCAGGAGATGACCGCCAATCCGGTTTCTTCGGAAAATCAGTATAAGTATACGCTGGGCGCTTTGCCGGGGCTTTACCTCGGCAAGCATCTTGAGCAGGCTAACAGGGCGGTCATCGGGCTTTGTGATTTCACGGAGGCAACCGAAACAGGAATGAATGATATGTACTGGTGGGGCAACCACCTCTGCCGGATTTATAATATGTTTGGCAGCCGAAGCGGACAGTATCCGGGCCGCCTCTCGGAAGAGGCGGAACGGCGCATCGTGCAGCTGCTGTGGAAGTGGGCTTCCCGGGATTTGGAAGAAAACGCCAGTCCGGTGGCAGAATGGGCCGACCCCGCAAAGGTCTGGGACATCTGGTTCAGTGAAAACCATGAGATCATGCGCAACAGCACGGCCTGGGGTGCCGCTCAGATTCTTTCGCGGGTCGATGGGTATAAAGACCGGGTTTATGCCGACGGATTGACGGCGGCGCAACATTACGCGCAATGGACGGAATATTTTAAAAAATATTTAATTTCAAGGGGCCGGAACGGGCTTTTTGTCGAAACGTCATCGCCGGGGTATTCAAAATGGACCTTGCACTGTATTTATAATCTGTATGATTTCGCGGAGGATCAGCGGTTGAAACAGTTAGCCGGGAATCTGCTGGATTTGTGGTGGGCCGATTGGGCCTGTGATCAGATCGGCGGCGTTCACGGGGGTGTCAAAAGCCGTGTTTATGAGGGGCATAACAGCCAGCTTGATGCAATTCAAACCGGATATACGTTGGGCTGGTATTACACCGGATTGGGGCAGGATATGAGCCGGCCCTATCCTCCGGAAGTCGGTCGGGGCATGCCGCTCAAACATGCGGCCTTTTGTGCCGCGACCAGTGCGTATCGAATGCCTGATGCAGTGCTTGCCTTGGCGGTGGATTCCGCAGGTAAAGGAGTTTATGAACACGTTTCTTGCCGTCCCGGACGGAACCGGCTTCCGCCCAAAGCCCTTTTCCTGGATGATTTGACGCGGCACAATAAAGTGAAGCCGGTTTTTTATATTTCCGACACGGAACCGGGGTCGGTTCATTATTCGTATGTCACACCGGACTATATGATGGCCTCATATTACTGGCCGATGATGCCTGAATACCGGATTGCCGCCATTCACTCTCAATCGCGGTGGCAGGGAATCACCTTCGCCGGAGCTGTGAATGCAAGAATTTTTCCCCAGTGCGCTGCCGCACAAGTTTGCGGGAGTCATCTGGTCAATTACAATGAACATCGCAGTGTGCAATATAAGAACACTCTGATTGTCCAGAAGCTCTCAACTAGTCTTTATGCCTTGGATATGCGGGTCTTTTTTTCCACAAGTGGATTAAAGCGGACGGAACGTGATGGCTGGATTTTTGTTGAGGGTCCGCAGGCCTACGCCGCAATCAAGGTGGTTTCCGGATCGTATGTCTGGGATGACTCGAACTGGATGCGTTGCGTGAATTCATATTCTCCGGTTGTTTTCGAAACGGCCCGCAAGAGCGATCATAACGGATTTGAAGCCTTCCAGTGCGCGGTTGTGGAACGTCCGCTGCTTTTTGACGGGAAGGTTTTGAATTATGACGGGTTGAGCGGTCGGCGGCTTACGCTTCATGTCAACTCCGATCAGTCTCCGGAAATAAACGGAGTTCCTCTGGAGTATAATCCGCCCTTTGTTTTCGCCGGGGATTTTGTGAAACAGTCCAGAGAAGCGGGGCGGGTAGTGATTACGTATGGAAAATACACACATGCAGTGGAGTTTAACGATTGACGCACACCAGACAACTTGTTGTTTCATTGTTATAACAACCGAACAGAGAAGGCATTTTATGGGCTCAACCAAACAAAAGCTGAAAAACGGCAAACCGCGCCAGCGGCAGGGATGTCTGTTTTACCGTTTCTCCGGAACTGCTCGATCCGCAGAATGTCAGCAAGGTTGAATTTATCACGGAAGACGAAAAGAGTATTTCCACCGTCCCGTTTACGGCGAGTACATCGGGAACGGTGGTTGCGGTTCCGCCGCAAACCGGCGATTGGACGATGTTTCCAATCCGTTGAATCAAGTGTGGTTGCTGGGGGGGGGTGCAGCGAGGCGCATCAGCATCCCTTTGTATCTGTGGTTTAGAGAAACAGATTTCTTCTATCTCCAGTTTCAAATTACAGCATTTCCCCGGACAAAAAAAGGACCGTCTTTGCGAGGATTGTAAATTTTGCTGTGTAAATTTTTCTGGTGACGTTACATGATAATACATGATATCTTAGAGTAGTATGGATGGTTCGATAAAAAAGGGAGTCATCGTGCGTGTTTCAGGATACATATTAATTAGTTCTGTCGTGCTGTTCGCCGGCAGTTTAGGTGCTTTTGCAGCCACTTGGACCGGAGGGGGGGGCGACGACCAGATGACCACCCAGGGGAACTGGGGTACGACGTTCGACAACACGGGAACTGGCTACGTTGGGTTCAACGCGACCTCAACTCTTTCTAATGATACGGTGAATGCGTCTAGCGGCGAGTTCCGCATTGGCGGCACCAGTCAGGCGCTCAACCTTTCTGAAAATGTCACGTTGAATGTTGCTAATAGCGGTTTCCGGATTCGAACGACAGGTAATCTTAATATCGGGACCACCGCGGCAGGCAATAATGTTGTCAATTTTAATGGCGGTACGGTTCTAGTGAACGGTGCTATCAATACAACTGCGGCAACAGTGAACAAGAATAAGGTTAACCTGAATGGTGGTGTCGTGGCGTGGAATGGCACTGCGAACGTCGGTTGGGGAAATAGTAATCAGGAATGGGCATCCAATGGCGGCAGCACACTCTGGCTTGCTTCAGGTTCGGGCGGTAATTTTCAGCTCAATAACTCGATCGCTCTTAACGCGGGAAACCTCCTGCTTAGAAATGACACGGCTAACCGGATTTTAATCGTTCAGGGTGGTCTTGCCGGGACTGGATCGATCAGCACATACAGTGGCGCGAATCCGGGCGGGGTTATCCAGTTTAGCGGAAACTATGCTTCTTCGGGCAGTGTCACGGTCGGTGCAGATACCGAATTGCGCCTTGCCGCTGTAGACCGATTCACCGGAGCGGGCCAATCGGCTGCCGTTGCCGTCACAGGGCTGATGAACCTGAACGCTGCCGGGCGCAGTCAGACGATTGGTGCACTGTCCGGATCGGGTGAGGTCCGGATTGCTGCGGGAGCGGGAACAACCTATCTGAGTGCGAACAGCGACGGATCAACCTCGACCTTTGCCGGGAATTTTTCAAGCAACGGCACATTGCGGTTGAATAATGCCGCCTCCAAGCTCACCTTGACCGGTAACAGTTCAGCGTTTACCGGCAATGCAGCGGTGGATGCCGGTACGTTGCTTGTTAAAAATACGTTTGGCGCAACAAATGTCAGCGTTGGCGCGTCCGGTCTGATCGGCGGCAACAGCACAATCAGCGGCGATCTGGATTTCGCAGCCGGCGGCAAGATTGTTTTCAGCGCGACCGACACACTGACAGTTGGAGGAACGGTTACATTCGACGGATTCAGCGTTGCGGATGTGTATGGCTTGGACGGCACGGTGGCTGATGGAATCTATACGTTGATTGACGGAACCGTCGATTTTGCCAACGTCTCCAATGTCGGCATAGGCAACGCCTACAGCATTGGTGGCGGCAAGAGCGCCTACTTCCAAAGCGGAAGTCTGGATCTGGTAGTGATTTCTGAACCGGCCACGATAGTGTTGACCAACGGTGATTTTGAGGCCGGAACTCTGAACGGGTGGGCAGTTAGCGATTGGGATGGCGATAGCAAAACCGAGATTAGCGGTTCAGTGGAAAGCACCAATCCGCTCAACGGATCCTTCAGCGCAAAAATTAACATTGCTGCTAATTCCGACGGTGCGGCGCACGAGGCCTATGTCCTCAATTTCTATCAGGACATCCCTGTAGTCTCAGGACGCTACTATCAAGGGCGCTTCACTGTTCGTTCCAGTCAGAATTGCGAGTTCTACATCCAGCTGTATAAGCCGACCGCGAATTACGATACGTTTGCCTATCAATTGGTTTCGGTCGGCACCGCTCCGCAAACGGTCAACTTCGGCGGTACAGCGAATTTCACCGCAACAGGCCGGGTGATGTTCAATCTCGGGAAAGTAACGCCCGGCACAACGATCTGGATTGATGATATCAGTCTGACAGAACTGACTCCGGCGGCGACGACGGCAGCGGTGGCTGTCAATTTCGCACAGAGCGAATCGGCTCCCTCACTGAGCGGATTCCTGCTTGGCGTGGACATCAATAATGTGGTGTCCGGCCATCCGGACGGACAGTACGTCACCCCGCTTTCCCCGGCATACTGGCGCGTTAACTGGAATACGAATTACACCGCCCGCGTCGCCAGCTATGGCGCCACCCCCATTGTTCTGGTCAGTGAAGGAAAATATCCGGGCTGGAACACCAATAGCATCGCCAGTCCGACACCCTGGTCCGATGGCTATGTTTCATGGTCCAACCATTGTGTGTCTGTAGCGCAGAATCACGGCACCAATGTGGTTTACGATATATGGAACGAACCTGACATCAGCGGGTTCTTTCTTAACTGGCCGGATGCCACCTTTGAGCGTTTTCTCGAAACCTTCAAAGTAGCGCACAACGCCATTCGATCCATTAAACCCAATGCCCGTATCAGCGGGCCAAGCCTGTCAGCCTCTTATTCTCCGCTTCGGCTGACGCAGTTCATGAACTATTGCAAAACCAACAGCCTGACGGTTCAGGTGCTCTCTTTGCATATGCTTGATCACGACGACCCCGCGTTCGGACAAATGGAGCAGGATCTGCTGGCGGCGCGTTCGAACTACATCGACAACGCAACCTATGCCGCAGTCGGTTTACAGGATCTTCATGTTAACGAATTTCTCGGAGACAGCGCGCAGTGGCTGCGTCCGGGTTCGATCCTCAGCTTTATGCGCTTCATGGAAAATGCAGGAGTCGATGCCGCCTGCCGCTCCGCCTGGACCAATCCAGACAACAGCTCCAACAGCGCTTTCGACGGCTCTCTCGACGGGGTACTGACCGGCACCACCCATCTGCCGCGCGCGGCGTGGTGGGCGCATAAATGGTATGCCGACGGCGCGGGATCGCGCGTCAGCGCAACCAGCAACAACGGCGAAATTATTCCGCTGGCCAGCCGAAACTCCTCCACAAACCGGCAGGCGCAGCTGCTCATTGCATCACGAGGATACACAGGTTCGGCCCGGGACATGAGCAATGTAACAGTTTCGGTCACCAATTTGGCCTCCACCGGATTCATTCCGGCTAATGCCACCAATATGCTGGTTTCTGTTTATCGGGTTGCCTTCAGCGGCAACGGTTCTTCGGCAGTTTCAACCCCGGCGCAGCTGATCACCAATCAGAACATCGCTGTTTCAGGTGGTACCGCTCAATTCGTCCTGACCGATGTGAACGCCTACGATGCCCAGCTTATTACACTCGCGAAAGCCAACCGGGCCCCGGTCATTCAGCAATCCGCGCCAACCGTTAACATCGATGAGGACGGCACACCAACCGCATGGAGCGCCCCCGTTCTTTCGGCGATTGATGCCGACGGCGATCCGCTCGTGTGGTCGTTGCTGTCTTCCCCGACAGGCGGCATTGCCCAGATTTCCGGAACCGGAGCATCACCGGCTCTGTTCAATTACACGCCAAGTAATAACTGGAACGGAACCGATGGGATCGGCGTACGGGTCACCGACAGCGGAAGCCTCTCCGATTCTATTACGGTTACTGTCAACGTGGCAGCTGACAGCCTGCCAACGGCTTGGGAAACGACGTACGGTGTGATTCTGCCTGCGGCTGATGCCGATGATGACGGGGACAGCAATCTGGCGGAATATCTGCTCGGAACGGTGCCGAATTCTGCTGCGAGCCGTTTCGTCATGCAGACTTCTGCGACCAACCTGCCGGGTGGGACGCAGGGATTCCTGATCGCTTTTGAGACGGTGAGCGGACGGCATTATTTTCTGCGGCGCACATTGCAGCTTCCGGTTCCGGAGTGGTCCGATGTGACTAATTTTCCCGGGAGCGGTGCGACAGCTGTAGTGATCGACACCAACCTGACAGATCGCGCCTTCTATCGGGTTCGTGTTGAGATGCCGTAGTGGGCGGGTGAAAAGCCCACGGCTCATCATTCAGGACCTCGGGATCGTCCTTTTTTGGACTTGCC
>CAZTEK010000013.1:0-19745 GCA_964612095.1 uncultured Verrucomicrobiota bacterium | reverse complement strand
ATGACGACGGGGCGTTCCAGCTGATCGGGGTGCGCAATCTCGAAATCGACGGCAACGGCTCGGAGTTGCTCATCACCCGCTCTCATATGAGTCTGGTGTATGCGAAAAACTGCACCAATATCATTGTGCGCAACTTCACTGTGGACTATGACCCGCTGCCGTTTACGCAGGGAACCATCGAATCGGTAAATGCCGAAGACGGTTCTTTTGTTCTGAAGCGGGATGCAGGGTTTCCGGATCCGGCGAAACTGCCGTTTAGCAGTCCATTGTTTGCCTCGTTCGGTGTGATAATGGATCCGCAGAATCCCCATCGTCTGAAATATGGGATATCCGATCATCTGCTGATCGGAACCCGCGAGACGCTTAACGGGCAGGACAACCGGCTGTTTCTCAAGGATAAGGGGCTGGCTAAATCGCTGAATCCGGGCGATCGCTTTGTGCTGAACTGCCGCGCCGGGGCGGTGGCACGTGCATTTAATACGGAGAATATTACGCTCCAGAATATAACCGCCTATGCGATTCCCGGCTGCTTTGTCCAGGGAGCGGTTCTTTCTAAAGTGAATGTGCTGGGCTGTCGCGCATTGCGTAAAGACAACCGGATGATTGTTTCCGGGGCAGACGGCATTCATGTTCAGGGTGCCCGGGTGGGTCCGTGGGTTGAAGACTGTGAGTTCGAAGGCCTGCTGGATGACTGCTTTATCGTCTACAATATTCCGAACTATATTCTGGAGCAGCCCTCGTCCGACCGGGTGAAGGTCAGTTTTCAGGAACGGGTTCGTGAAGGGGATCGCCTCGTGTTTTTCAATCCCCGCGAAGGGAAGGTTATTAAAACGGTTATCGCGTTGTCAGTGGATAAATCCGGCGTCCGGTTGAGTGAGCCGGTTGAGGGGTTACAGATTAAGCCGGAGGACGGAACGCTCCTGCCGCCGCCGAAGGGCAACAATACGGACCACGGCTGGAAAGAGCTGGATCACATTTACAACCTCAGCACCGCTGGCGATTATTATGTTGTTCGGAATAATTATTTCCATGACGGGCGGCGGTACGGGATTTTTCTAATGGCAAGCTACGGCGTGGTGGAAAGCAACCGGGTGGAAGGCCTTAGCGGAACAGGATTGTCGGTCTTTAATATCCCCGGGTTCCCCGGCGGCTTGAGGGCGTGTGACCTGATCATCCGTAACAACAGAATTACAGATTGCGGGGATAAGCTTTACCGGTCACCGGTTCGTTTCTTTGGATACAAGTGGGGTTGGGGCTATGTTCCAGAACCGCTGCATAAAAATATTTTTTTTATGAACAACCGGATTTCCGGACCGCAGGTTCCGCTCGTAGAGATAGGCGGGATCGCTGATATGGAGCTGTGTGGAAACACCTTCATAGCGACAAAGGAATCTGGAGCGCTGGTCGATCTGTCCATCTCCAGAGATATCCGGTTCAGTGACAACTGCTATATCGGAGCGGACGGAGCCGCACGGCCAGACGGGGCGGCGATCCGGCAGAAACCGGACTGCGCCGGCATCCGGGTTTCAGATTGATTGTTTTTTAAAGATAAAATGAAAGGAAATGTAAGTGAATTTCAAATACCATCCTGATCCTGACTTTTCGAATTTTCTGAACGTTCTTGAAGGCAAACGTCCGTCCCGTCCCACGCTGTTTGAGTTTTACATGAACCCTGGATTATACAGGCAATTCGCCGGGGATCTCCCTGCGGATTGTCCGGATCATTTGCGCGATATGCTGATGCTGATTCTGGCGTTCAGGAACCTCGGGTACGACTACGCTTCGGTCAAAGTGGATGGGTTCCGGTTTAGCACGGGGGAGCGAGCTTCGAAGGAGTCCGTTTCGATGAGTCACGGCGGCGTAATTCATGACCGGGCTTCGTGTGAGTCCTATCACTGGCCCGACCCGGATGCGGCGGCGTATCATGTGCTTGACGAAATTGTTCCGTTTATTCCCGAAGGGATGAAGCTGATTGTATGGGGCGAGGGCGGGGTTCTGGAGAACGTCACCAGCCTGATTGGATATGAGGACCTGTGCATTATGCTGATGGAGGAAGAGGATTTGGCGGCGGACATTTTTGAGCGGGTCGGATCGAGATTTGTCCGGTATTACAGCAACTGTCTTCAGCACGATGCCGTGGGAGGAATTATCTCCAATGACGACTGGGGATTCCGCTCACAAACACTGTTGAGTCCGGAGCATTTGCGCCGGTTTGTTTTTCCGTGGCACAGGCAGATTGCAGGGGCGGCCCATGCCGCCGGACGTCCGGCGATCCTTCACTCCTGCGGGCAGCTCAAAGAGGTCTGGGAGGACATTATCTGCGATATGAAATTCGACGGGAAACATTCGTATGAAGATGCGATTTTTCCGGTCGAGGAGTCCTACGAAAAATATCAGGGGCGGATCGGGATTCTCGGCGGATTGGATCTCGATTTTGTCTGCCGTTCAACGCCGGAAGAGGTCTATCGGCGCGCAGCCGCAATGGTTGAGCGGACCCGGGAGCGGGGCGGCTATGCATTGGGAACCGGCAACAGCATTCCGGAATACACGCCGGTTGAAAACTATCTAGCCATGATTCGGGCTGTTCAGGAACACCATTGAAAAACATGACAAACGCAAAGAAGATGAAAACTCTTTCTAAAATAGCCATGGCACAGATTGCGGCAATGAGCAGCCTGAATGTCTTGGCAGGACAGGTTTTGGCGGATCGTCCGAATGTGCTGCTGATCGTGACGGATGATCAGGATTTTTCGACAATCAGAGCTTTTGGCGGCAAGGTATTAACGCCGAATATCGACAAGCTCGTGAATAGTGGAATCCGTCTGGACCGGTTTTATACAACCACTGCCATTTGTACGCCGAGCCGCTATACCATTCTTACCGGACGCTATCCTTCACAGTGCATGCACGAGGATTTTCTCATCGATCATCCAACGAAGGATGTTCAGGCCTATCCCGACTTCCGGGTGAATCTTGAGCCGGATCTGCCCAATCTGCCGAAGGTGATGCAAACCAACGGTTATGTGACCGGCATGGTCGGCAAGTGGCATCTGGGGGGTGAAATTCCCGAGCTGAATCTGTGGAAGAGAATGGGGCTGCACAATCTCTGGAGCGGTGTCGATGTCACAGATCCGGAAATCAACCGGCAGATGGCGGAAAATTACGCTAAGTGTGTTGCTGAAGTAAAACGCCAGGGATTCGACTATGTTGATGCTCTGTACTGGAGTAACTGGTACGGGAAAAACCCGGAAGGCGTCACGGTGAGCATGAACAACCAGGAATGGGTTTCTGGGAGAGCGATAGAGTTTCTGGAGGCCAACCGGGACCGTCCATTTTTTCTTTATCTCTGCACAACGCTCGATCACATGCCGAATCAGAACAAAGCGCTGACACTGGATTCCCGTTTTACACCTGCCGGCCTGCTGCCCGCACCGCCGCAGAGCGGTATGCCGTCGCGCGATACGATTCTTCCTCGCCTGAAAGCTGCCGGTGTTCCGCCGGATACTGCCCGCCTGACCTATCTGGATGATGGCATCGGCGTGGTGCTCGATAAGCTGGAGGAACTGGGGCTGGCTGAAAATACACTGGTGTTTTACATGGCTGATAATGGCATTAATCTCAAGGCCACCTGCTACGAAGGCGGCTGTCATGTGCCCGGTGTGATCCGTTGGCCTGCCGGATTACCGCAGGGGAAAGTAAACAGCAATCTTGTCAGCAATATAGATTTTGTACCGACGATCCTCGATGCCTGTGGCGTAGCGTTTCCGGCGAAACTGGGTGCGCAGGGCGAAAGCCTGCTCCCGCTTTTGAGAGGAGTGCGGAAAGAATGGCGCGACGCAGTCTATCTGGAAATCGGCAACACGCGCGCGGTGGTGACAGAGCGCTGGAAATATATCGCCTTTCGGGTGCGCGAGCCGTGGCTTTCTCCGCCTCGTGACAAGTTGTTGAAAGGGCACGGCGGAACGCCAGAGCTGATGAAAATACACGGTATGGCGCTGCAACCGGCCTATTGGGATGCCGACCAGCTGTATGATTTGAATAAAGATCCGAAGGAACAGGTGAACCTGGCCGCCAATCCGGAATATGCTTCGGTGCTGGCGCAAATGAAAGAGCGCCTCTCCGGTTTTTGCGGACAGTTTGAACGGCCCTTCGCTGAGTTTTCAACGAGCAAATAAAGGAAACAAATGAGTAAAGTCCCAGACAAAAAACCCGCCAGTCTGTTTGATATTTTCAAATACGCTCTCGGCGATGGTGCGTTCTCAATCACCATGAATGGCATGAACAACTTTGCCATGATCTTCCTGACCCAGATTCTGGGGCTGAGTCCGAAGTGGGCCGCGCTGTCGATCAGTGTGGCGATCTTTTGGGATGCGATTACTGACCCGATCATGGGGCACATTTCCGACAACACCCGGACCCGCTGGGGACGGCGGCATCCCTATGTGCTGGTTGGCGGACTGCTGTCGGCCATTACGTTTATTCTATTCTGGACGGTTCCGCAGATGCTTGGCACACCGGGGCTGATGTTTGCAGCGGCGCTGGTTCTTAATCTCCTGATTCGCACCGCGCTGACCGTTTACATGGTTCCTTATACCGCGCTCGGTTTTGAAATCTGTCCGGAGTATGAGTCCCGCGCCCGGCTTCAGGGTGTTCGGTTTTTCATCAATCAGATCACCAACTTCACGTTCGGTGCGCTGGCCTGGTCACTGTTCTTTCAGGAGCGCACGGAGACAAACGGGTCGATGACAGACGGGTCACTGATTGAATCTAATTATCTCCGCATGGCAATTGTTCTTTCGTTTTTCATTATTGTTCTGGTTTCAGTCTGTTGCTGGGGAACCCGCCGTTTTGCAACGGATAACCGCTCCGAAAGCGTGAAGGGCAACAACCTGATCGCTTTCTGGCGCGACTTTTCCGCGATTTTCAAGGACCGGCTGGCCGTGCGGGTCTTTTTGTTTTTTGTCGTCGCACAAATGGCCATGATGCTGATGGGTCAGACTCAAATGTTTGCTTACATCTTCTATATGAAATTCAGCGCTGTCGAAAAAACCTTTGTCCATGGCGGCGGTATGCTGGCCTTCGCATTTGCCTCGCTGGCTCTATCCAAAGTGGTAACGCGGTTTGACAAAAAACCGACCGGCTACATCGGGATGGTGGTCGCCATGTTCGGCGGACTCGGCCTGCTGGCGGTTTTTTCGAGCGGTCTGATGCATCCGCAGCAGATTCCATTTGAAATCTTCGGCAAAACATTTTCAGTCGCAACGCTGGTGTTTGGACTCCTGCAGATGTGCTGGTGGGGCGGTTGCGGGCTGGTCGTGCCGCTGGCCAGTTCGATGGTGGCTGACGTCGCGGCCATTCATGAGCAGCAGACCGGCGAAAAGAAAAACGCCAGCTATGCGGCCGTATTCACTTTTTGCATAAAGGCCGCCGGCTCGGTCGGCATTATTATTTGCGGAACTATCATTGCCACCGCCGGCATTGTTTCCGGCGCAAAAGAGCAAACGCCGGAAGCCGTCCGCAATATTGCCCTGATGTGTTTTTCGTGCGGGCCGATTGTAATGGCAGTCGCTCTGCTTTTACTGCGCACCTACCCGGTGACCCGCGAATCAATACAAAGGTTGGAAAAAGGAGAATGATAAAGATGAAGAAGCAGATTTGGTTTGGAATTTTTGTTTTGCTGACCTGGACTGCCATTGCTTTTGGAGCTGAGCCTCGGCAAGGCAACGTGACCGAGTTCGATTTCAGCAAGCCGGGGACGGCTTGGCGGCACGGCTACAAAATCTGGGGCGAGCAGCCGGGCCCTCTGGTTTTCGACCGCAAGTTCCGCAGCGCGACGCTCTCGGGGACTGCCGTGCATCCGCAGGTGCTCGACACCTTCTCCGCAGAGATTCGTTTTGCCTTCGGGGAGACCAAGGGCGCGATCTTTACTTTTGCATGGGGCAAACCCTTCGAGTGGGATGAAGTGGATGCGTCCTGGGCCAAGGTGGCCGTTGAGCAGTCCGGGACATTCCGCGTGGAGGTGGAGGGCAAAACCCTTGGCAAGGGGCAACTGAGGCCTGAGCCGGATGGCGGCTTTGTGCTGTCGCTGGACGTTTCCAAGGAAGCGGTGACCGTCGGGAAGGAGAATTTTGATTTGCTCCCCGGCCAGGTTCCCCGGGCTGGGTTTTCCATGGTTCGTATCGAGGGATCCGATCCCCAAACCATGCAACCGATGGCCAGCTTGAAAAACTTTCGGCTCACCACCACTCGCGTTCACCCGCCGATGAGCGAGGCAGAATGGCGCGCAAACTGTGACGAGTGGGCGCGCATCAGCATCCGGGACAATAACAAAACCTTGGACAAACTTGAGGCCGCCGTGACCAAGCAAAAAGCGGCGGGGAAATGGGGCTATACGACCGGACTGAACGTGCAGCCGCAGTTGGTGCGCACCGGCGAGCGTGTGACCCTCACCTTTCGCTCTAAAGGACCCGTTCCCGAAAAATCGGAGGCCTGGATCGTGCCCGACTGCCTGGGAGCCGCTCCCGGCGAAAAACGTCCTCTCGTTCTCCAATGGAAATCCGCCAGCGCCGGTGCACAGGAGGCCGTCGTGGAGCTGGTGCCTGACCGTCCCGGCAATTGGTCCGTGAACTGGCGAACCGGTGACCAGGCCGGAACCGAAACCTTGAGCCGCATGCTGGGAGTGATCGGGGAGGGCTATGCGGTCTATCGCTTCCAATTCACAACCCAGGCAACCCTGTGGGAACCCGGGTTGCTGCCAAAGGATTTAGACGGCAAACCGTATTCGGGCCCGCAGGCTTACGATGTCCTTCACCAATACGGGTTGGCTGGCGATTTCTGGATCGGGGAGTACAAATACGGACGCTACTTCGTGTTCCCGCCCGACGAGACGATCCGGCGCTCCGAGGTTCTCCGAAAGAACCAGCATTTTTTTGGCGATTCGTTTTCGCCCCTGTTCAATGCCGATTGGATACTCCCGAAGAGCCCCGACCGGAACCTCTTCAGGGTGGCTCCCGATGTGCAGAAGGAAGGCCTCAGCCAGCTCAAACGCTGCTGGGACATCCTCGACCTCGGTCCGGTGAACCTTCTTGCCACGTATACCCAAGGACACGACACCCCCGCCATCGCGAGAGATGCGGGAGTCAAGGTTCTAGACAATATGTGTCAGTGGCAGAATTGGTGCGATGGCCACAGCGGAAACGACTGGCTCATCAACCATGTCGGAGCCCCTCCGTTTCCCTATTACGTCGCGGCCGATGACTTTCGCAAAGTCGCTTCCGGAAAATCCATCGTCCAGCTCCCGCAGGGGACCACTTCGGCGGTGAGGCTCTTCACGGTCGCCTCGATGGAGGGTTGCCCGCAAATTGCTTTCGTCTCCAAGGAGAGCAAAAAGGATCCAAAGATGATTGAGCGGCGAGCCAATTCAGCCAATGCCGACCGGCTCGAAACCGCCATCGATATGTGGACCGAAATGGCGGCCTATCAGAAAGAACCGCTCTTCCTTTCGATCAGTATGGAAAATTTCACCGAACGGGAGGATTGGAATCTGGCCAGCGTCCGGGCCGTCGATTACCTCCGCAACAAGGCGCGAACGGATAAAATCGTCTTCGCGCAAGGGGAGGGGATCGCGGACTATTTCTTGAACCACTATGATCGCCAGCCGGAAAACTGGATCTACTGGCCGGATATCTATGCCGGCCTGAATAGGCATTTCAAGCTGGATCAACTCCCCGATCATATCGAACTCAGCAACGCGGAGTTCCATTCCGACCACTGGGATGGCAACGTACTGCCCCGCTTCTACTGGGACTACACCCAGCCATGGTCGAATCCCGTCTGGGACTATGCCGCCGGCCTGCGGAAGAGCCCGCCCGGAATCATCCCTCCCGACCTGATCAAAGCTGACACCTTCGTCCCCAAGATGGAGGACCTCACCGGAGTCAAAGCGGAGGTCACAATCACCCCTGCCAGCGCAAACGCGAGCACGGTGACGTTCACCGTCGATTCGCCCAAAGCCTTTGGCTTTCTGCCGCTGGCCGTCTGGCGCATTCCTCTTTCCGGTCGGGGACTCGAGGTGGAGTCCCCGAAGAACGGGAGATTTATTCCCATCGTGGATGGATCCTCAGGCAACCTTCACGGCGTGGCCGTCTGTCGCGATGTGAAGCCCGGACGCAACGAGTGGACATTCCAGCTAAAGGGCGAGGCGCGTCCTTTCGAAGATCCGCAGATTGCCATCGGCGGGTTGGTGTTGGGCCGCATGTTCCTGCGTAATGGCGTGCCCCATGCCTACGTTTGGCTGGCTGAAGGTGCCGCCAACTGTCGCCTCACGATCAATGTCCCCAAAGGCCGCAAGGTTCAAGTCCATTACAACGACGGAGCCACCGGGGAAACCACTGGAGGAGCGCTGGACGTGAAGGTTGGCAAGGATTGGCCGCTCAAGTCCCCGATGATCATCGGCCTCACCAAACAGGAATTACTGCAAAACACAAAGCTTACGAAATTGGAAAAGGGAGAATGATAAAGATGAAGAAGCATCTTTGGCTCGGACTTTTTTTGTTGCTGGCCGGGAGATCCCGTGCCGAGGTCCGGTTTGCGGCACCAAAGCACCCGAATGTGATTGTCTTCCTGACCGACGACCAGTCGTGGTTGCATACGGGTTTCAACGGCGATCCGGTGGTCCGGACGCCGAACATGGACCGGCTTGCAAAGGATGGGGTGATCTTCGATAATGCCTATTGTTCGGCCTCGTCTTGCTCGCCGTCCCGGGCGGCCCTGTTCACCGGACGCAATTTCTGGGAACTCGGGGCGGGTGCCAACCTGCTCGGGATGCTCGATCGGAAGTTCACCGTCTTCCCGGAAATCATACGGGAACACGGCTATCAATATGGCTACACCGGCAAGGGATACGGCCCGATAACTCCGGTAAAAGGGGCTCAGACCTTCGATGTGGCAGGCGGCGACTCTGTGGAAATCCGCAGGTTCACCAACGAGGAAATGCCATTTCCTGACATGAACGAAGGCCCGGGTCACAACTACGACTACAGCGGAGCCTTTGAAAAATTCCTCGAGGGGCGCGAGAAAGGCAAACCTTTCGTATTTTATTGCGGATTTATTGAGCCGCATGGGCCCTGCCATGAGGGCGGCGGGGCCGCCATGGGGTTGGACCCGTCCAAGGTTCGGGTGCCTCCATTTCTCGTGGACAACCAGTGGACGCGGCGCTTTTTCCTCGATTATTACTTTGAAATTGAATACGCCGACCGGCATCTAGGTAACTTCATTGAGTCGCTCAAGCGCTCCGGCGAATTGGACAACACCCTCATCCTTTTCACCTCCGACAATGGGATGGCTGTCCCCCGCGCCAAGGGGACCTGCTACGACTGGGGGTATCGCATGCCGTTCTTTGCATACTGGAAAGGAAAAATCCACGGGGGCCGCAGAGTCAGCGATTTCATCAACCTGACCGATATCGCACCCACCATTCTCGAACTCGCCGGCATCGCGATCCCAAAGGAAATGACCGGGCGCAGCTTTGTCACGACACTGAAATCGACCGAGGACGGTCGAGTGGACGAGACCCGGGATCACGTGTTCTTCGGGAAGGAATTCCACAACCCGGACGAGATTTTCCCTATGCGCGCGGTCCGGACCGATGATTTTCTTTACATCCACAACTTCAATCCGGACGTGCCGAGGCGGTGGACCCTTGGAAATCCGCCCAAAACCATTCCCAGAGACGCCCCTTCTTTTGAGAAGAGCGTATCGCCTTCTCCGGCCGATTATTTGATTCGTGCGCGCGACGAGCCGGAAGTCGGCAAGCTGTTCGATCTGGCCTACGGCCCCAAACCCCGCGAAGAACTCTACGACGTGAAAAACGATGAATACCAGCTCAACAACCTTGCCGATGATCCGAAATACGCGGCCAGGAAAGCCGCATTAAAAGCGAAGCTGTTCGACTATCTCACCCAGACCGGTGATCCTCGTATGGGTGATGACCCCGACATCTTCCATCGTTACTTTAAAAAATACGCACCGGCGAATATTAAATAAGCATCTGTCCATCTAGGCCGGCATAAAAAAGTAGACAGACACTCATGAAACGAATTGCACGTTTTTTCCATGTACACCCGCTAACCACGATGTTGCTGGCAGTACTGGCGCTTGCTTCGCTGCTGCCCCCTGTCGGGGCAGAGCCCTCGGGCTTTATTCGAAGGGACGAACCCCTGCGCGATCTGAAGACCAGCGCAACTGTTAGAGCGTCCAGTTTCGGAATCCGGCCCGACACGGATAAAAATATCGCCCCGGCATTGGAACGGCTCATAGCGCATCTTGCCACGCTCTCCAAGCCGACCCTCGTTTTCTTTGAAAAGGGAACGTACCGGGTCGCAGCGTCCGAAGGTAAGGCCCGGGCGGTTTTTGCTTTGAAAAATCTGCAAAATCTGGTGATCGATGGCAATGGAGCCGAGTTTATTGTCAACACTCCCCAAACCGGTTTCTCACAAATTGACCATTGCAAAAATATCATTATCCGTAATTTTGTCGTGGATGGCGACCCTCTGCCCTTTACTCAGGGATCGGTAGTCGGGATGGATCGCAAGAAAGGAACCTTTGATTTAAAAATTGATTCCGGCTATCGCGATCCTAGCAACGAAAACCTGAAAGGCTCCGGCCGCCGCTGGGGCATGCTCAAGGATCCGGAGATACCCGGACGGCTCAAATACGGGGCACCCAACCATTTCCTCGTGGAACTGACAACCAAAGAGGTAGGCGACCGAACCTTCCGCCTGAAACTGACGAACAAAACCGACATCCGCGCATTTGAAATCGGCGACCGCTACGTGCAGTTCATCGAGGGGGCGGCAACGTCCAACTACTTGCAGGACAGCGAGGACATCACCTTTCAGAATGTCACCATGCACAGCGCGAGTGCCAGCTATCTGGGTGTGCGCAACCGGAACATCAACATCCTCGCCTGCCGGACGGTACTCAAGAACGACCGCTTGGCCAGCAGTATGGCAGACGGGATTTTACTCCAGACTGGAGAGACCGGCCCCTGGATCGAGGATGTGGTCTTCGAAGGCATCTCCGACGATGCAGTCAATCTTTACCAAAAGCCGATTTTTGTGAGCGAGGTGCTCGGCACAGACCGCTTGCTTCTCACGCGCGAACACACGCCTTTCAGTCCCGGCGACATGCTCGCCTTCTTCGATCCGCTCGAAGGCAGGGTGCTCGCACGTTTGCGCGTAAGTTCGGTAAAAGAGGGCAAGGGTGGTATCGAAACGCTTTTCGAGGGCACGGTTCCGGAGATCCGTACCGGTAGCGTCAAGGTTCTGGGAGGCGGCGCAAAAGGCGCGGATCTCGACGGTGCAGGCCGGGAGGCAACCCAACTCTACAACGAAAAGTATCTTTCGGGCCCCGCTGTGATCCGGAACTGTGTCTTCAAAAACAGCCGGAACATGGCTATCAAACTCCAGAGCCATAATGTGATCGTGGAAAACACGCATATCGAGGGCTGGGACCGCTACGGAATTTTTATCGCAAATCTGGTCAACTACCCGGAGGGATTCCTCGGCAGCAACTTCATCGTCCGCAACAACCTCATCAAAGATTGCGGATTCAATCAGGGGCGGGTCGATGGGATTTTTGCGCGGTTTATGGCGCTTGGACAAGTGCCTTCCGCCACGCCCGATGTACGCAACCTCCGTATTATTGGCAACCTCATCGTTAATCCCGGTGCACGGGCCATCGATGTCGCATCGTTCTCCGATGCCCATGTCGGGGAAAACACCATCGTTTTCTCCGATGGCAGCAAACGGCCCGGTGCGATTTCAATGCAAAACACCCCGGATTCCTCCTGCACCAGCAACCGCATCTTCGTGACCGGAGCACCGAAATCCGACACCGAAGTTACCCTTGACCACGGCATCAAGGCCGAGAACAACACCGTTCAGAACAGTCAGAATGCGGCCGAACTGTCAACCATCGAACAGGAATGGCGGACCCGCAACGCGATGCCGCAACGTTGATTTACCCCCTGACATCGAAACGCATGAATATCACCACCATGAAACAGGTATTAAATTATTTACACAGTAAGTACTATCTTAGCTATGGGCTTTGCTGATCCCAGGGGCAATTTTGACACGATACCATCCAGGGTTTGGAAAAAGGAGAATGATAGATATGAAGATACGAATTTTGCTTAGTTTTATGGTCCTGTTGACTGGGCTGTCTCACGCCGAGGTTCGGTTTGCGCCGATTTTTAATGACGGAGCGGTACTTCAATGCGAAATGAAGGTAAACGTCTGGGGCAGTGCCGATCCCGGCGAGGCGCTCACTGTCACCTTTGCGGAACAGCAAAAAAGTACTGTTGCCGATGCAAAGGGGAACTGGATGGTCCAACTCGATCCCATGCCTGCCGCTGCCGAACCCCGGAAGCTGATTGTCCGTTCTTCAATCGGAAATCAAAAATCGGAAATCAGCAATGTCACGGTCGGCGAAGTCTGGCTGGCGACCGGCCAGTCGAATATGGTGGTTCCTTTGAAGAATACAATCGGCGGTCCGGATCGTCTTGAAAAAACCATTCAGGGAATCCGCTTCGTGAGGGTGCCTCAAACCTTCGGGCTGCCGGTTAAAAAACAATTCACTCCAGATGATCTTGCGTGGAACACTTTTGCGCCCGGCCCGAACAATCAAATTGCTGCCGTAGCTTTCTATTTTGCCGAAAAGATACAGGCGGAGACTGGTCGGCAGATCGGCATTATTCAGAGTTCATATGGCGGAACGCCCTGTCAGGCATGGACGCCGGAATGGGCGCTCGATGCACATCCTGAGCTGAAATATTACATGGATGCCGTTCGCAAGGCGCTGGGTTCCGGGAAGTCGGAGCAGGAGTGGCTGAAAGACGCCAATGCGCTGAGAAAATGGCAGGAAGATCTCAAGCAGTGGATGAAAACGAAAGAGGGGCCTCATCCGAAAAATCCCGGCCCACAGGATCTTGGCAATCCGCTCAGTCCGAAAACGGCGACGACGCTTTATGAAAACATGATTGTCCCGTTAGTGCCGTATACTGCGCGCGGAGTCATTTGGTATCAGGGAGAGGCCAACGCGGGAAACCCAGAGGAATATCGCATTCTGTTTCCGGCAATGATCGAAGCGTGGCGTACGGCGTGGAACCGTCCGGACTGGCCGTTTTTCTTTGTTCAGCTGGCCGCCTATGATCAAAAAGGTCAGGACTGGGCCGCTCAGCGCGCGGCGCAGACCTTTACCCGCGACACCGTGAAAAACACCGGTATGGCACTGGCTATTGATTGCGGTGAAAAAGACAATGTCCACCCGAAGAAAAAGCAGCCGGTCGGGGGACGCCTCGCCCGCCTCGCGCTGGTGGATGTTTATGGGAAAAATACCGTCGCTCGCGGTCCGGCTTTCCGGACATTGGAAAAGTCCAACGGCACATTGCGCATAACTTTCCAAACATTTGACAATCCACTTGAGGCTGCCGATGGAAAACCCGATGTGCCCGGTTTCGAAGAGGCCGGAGCGGATGGTGTGTTTCATGCCGCACAGGCAAAAATTATTTCCACGGACTCGATCGAGTTGATCTGTGCGGAAGTTCCCGATCCGGTTTCCGTTCGCTACGCCTGGGCGAATTGGCCTGAGCCTCCGGTGACATTACAAAACAGTGCCGGGCTGCCGGCGGAACCGTTTTTAAAAGTTTTAAAATAGATGGAGATGCAAAATGGAAATAGTGCGACGAACCTTTTTAAAAGCAATGGCGGCAGGAGCCGTTGCTTATCCGCTTTATCCGCTTTTCGGAATGCCTCCCGAAGCGGGAGGCGCATGGTCATATGATCCGGATAAAAAGCGGGTACTGCCTCTCAAGGCACCTGTTCCTCCGGACGAGGTGAAAATTCTCGGCGGCTATCTAACCGGATATACACCTCCGCCGGAGCCCATGAGTCCGGACGGCGGCTGGACTGCGGTCTACGATATTATCAGCTTCGAAACGGATGTAAAAATCCGCAAGGTTCAGATGTCTAATTCTGTAATGGGGCAGGTGGCGGTCAGCCGTTCTGTTGTAAGCCCTGACTATCGGATACAAATGCGCCATACCCCGGCCCAATCGGTCGAGGAGCTTGCGGCAACGATTTACTGCAATCCGGATGCGGTTCACTCCATCCAGAAGTATGAGCTGGTGTTGAATTCCCGTAAGTTTACTCGAAAAGAAGCCGGTTCGGTGCAACGTGATACGGTGCGGGTGGCGGCGCATTCCTCTGTTGAGGTGCTGAGTGTGAATAATCCGGTCACCTGTCTATGGACGATGCTGGATGCGGTGCGTTATTTGCCGACGGATGCCGGGAAGGAATCCCGTTTTGATCTATTTATGGATTTATCGTCGCTGCGGCGTAATCAGACGCTGAAGTTTGTTCGGGCGGGAGAGGTTCTAACGGCGGCGGGCAGTATTCCGGTTCGGTTTTATAAACAGACCGGAACGGGCGTTGAGCCGATTCATTATGCAGTGGATGAGCAGCAGCGGACGCTGTTTGCCACACAGGGGCAGCTTGGATGGGCATTGAACCGGATAGAGAGGATGTAACGATGAGCGTTAAACCAAATATTGTTTTTCTGCACGTAGATCAGTTGAAGTGGTCGGCCATTGGAATCAATGGATGCCGGACTGTTTCAACGCCGAATATCGACCGGCTTTTGAGTGATGCGGTGCGCTTTGACCGATCCTATTGTTCTGCACCGATTTGTGTGCCGGCCCGGACCAGCTGGTATACCGGACTGGAGCCGGAGCAAAGTGGTATCACGGAAAACGCACGGTGGATTGATCGCGATGAAGTGCATCCGACCGATTTGGGAACCTGGCTGAAGGATCAGGCCGGATACGACTGCTACTACATGGGGAAGTGGCACATTGCCCTTCAACCGCAGACGTGCGGGTTTGAACGTATTTACGGAAGCAATCACATCGGCGAATACGGCGACACCGCCGTTGCTCGGGCGGCCGAAGCGTTTCTGGTGGACCGGAACGAAAAAAAACCGTTCTTCCTGAATGTCGGGCTACTGAATCCGCATGACATCTGCTACTGGAGCGGTGAATATAATCCGGCGAAATTCTCCATGGCCGAAGAAATGAAAGACCGGCTGCCGGAGCTTCCTCCCAACTTCCGGCAGGAGAAATCGGAGCTTGCGTGGACAGAGCTTCAATGGCGTTTTTATGCCTACAGCTATTTCCGGTTTGTTGAAATGGTGGATGAAGAAATCGGTCGGGTTTACCGTGCCTATTTGCGATCACCCCAGCGCAGCAATACGATTTTTATTTTTTCGGCGGATCACGGGCAGGCCAACGGAGAGCACGGCCATACAACAAAAGGACAGCCCTATGAGCATTCCATTCGTGTTCCGCTGGCGGTTATCGATCCGCAGGCTCCGCCGCGCTGTGATGCGGCCTCGCTGGTGAGCGGACTGGATATGGCACCGACGATCTGCGACTACGCGGGAGTGTCATCCATGCCCCAGAACAACGGACGGAGTTTAAAGCCGCTGATACACGGGGATGCGACGGACTGGCGCGACTGGCTGCCGGCTGTGACCCCGCGGTTGAAAGAGCGCATCATTCTCAAGGGCGACTATAAGTTGATTTATGAGCGATGGTCGGGCCAATCCCGGTTGTATGATCTCAAAAATGATCCATGGGAAATGAAGGATCTATCGAAGGATCCCGCTCACGCTCCCGTTTTGAGCGAGCTGGATGCATTGCGGAAGCAGTATGACGCAAGCCGGGAGATTTGTTCGATGGCAAAAAAAGATTTAGGTAAGTGGGAATATTAAATGGCTATAAAAGTAATGAAAAGTGTTCTATTTGCGGTGCTGGCGGGATTTCTTGCGGCGGCAGAGGGTGAAGATCGGCGATTCAGCGATTATAACAGTCAAACCGGTATCGTTTATAAAACTGTCAACGGTGAGTCGCTGGATCTGGCGTTGATTCTGCCAACGGTCAAAAAATATGCGAAGACACCGATTGTGATCTATACGCACGGCGGGGGTTGGTCAAAAGGGGATAAGACCGTGGTGTTTTGGCCACCCTTCGCGGAAGCGCTGAAGATTTTAACCGATAACGGCATTGCCTGTGCGACGATCGAATACCGACTGACCCGTCCTGGCGTTTCTACCGCGTACGATTGTGTTGTGGACTGCAAGGATGCAGCCCGTTTTCTAGTTAAACACGCAGATGAATACGGACTGGACCCAAAGCGGATGGCAACGTGGGGCGGTTCTGCCGGTGGACACCTCTGTCTGATGACGGCACTGGCTCCGGGTGATAAATTTACCGGTTCTCCGGATCTTAAAGGGTTTGTTCCGGCATTTCGCTGTGTTGTCTCCTGTTTTCCGGCTACGACCTTTCTGGTTCCGGAAATTTATAATAAGTCCAACTTCAGCAGTCGCGGGAAATGGATGTCATTTCTCGGCGGGTCGCGCGAAGAAAATGATGCGCTCGCCGCCTTACTCAGCCCGACAGAACACCTGAGTGCAAACAGTCCCCTGGTTCTTTTGATTCATGGCGACAAGGATCAGGTTCTTTCGTACGATAATTCCACCTACATGGTAGATGTCGCAAAAAAGGTTGGGGCGGATGTCGAGTTACTGACGGTAACCAACGGATTGCACTCTTTCGTCGGGGGTGACATCAACCCCTCTAGGTCAGAAATCAACCGGCGTTCGGCAGATTTTTTGATCAAACATCTGACTGCCGATCCGTAAACGTCCGGATTCTGCCTAGGCGGAGGCGATTTTCTTTTTACCGCTCTTTTTCACAGGGGTCGTTCGATCAAGTAGCGTGTTCCCGGGAATGAACTTTCCCTTTACCAGTATCTGGGTCTGCCGGCAGTCTCCGGTGGTTGAGAGTTGATTCAACAGCTCAAAGCAGGTCAGCGCGATATATTCGAAGTCGAGTTCAATTCCGGATGAATTGAGATCTTCGTTCCATGGCAGGTTGGCCGAGCCGATGGACAGAAGGCTCAACTGCTCCGGGATTTTTAGTTTAAGTTTTTGGGCAGCCGGAAGGATGGCGTTTTCGACCAACTGCAGCGATCCGCCGATAACCATTGTGGCTTTTCCGCCGGCTACTGTCGATCTGAGCAGGGGTTCCATCTCTTTCGGATTGTTCCGGTTGCAGGCGGCTTCCTGGCGGGTCAGTCCGAATTCTTTCATGGCCACCCGGTAGCCGTGCCGGTGAAGGTGTGAAAACCTGGACTCCATGTTGCTGTCGTCGATGAACAGGATTTCCGTATGTCCGCATTGAACGGCCCGGCGGGTCAAATCGTAGTAGACGTGGACGGTATCCAGCGCGACCAGCGGGCTGCAGTCTTCAGTCATGTGGCAGAAAAAAACCACCGGTAGTGAGTCGGGGCCGGGAATATGTTTTGCGCTCAGGTGAAACGGCGTCAGCGACAGGATGGCCTTGACCCCCGGGCCGAAGGTGTTGCCTTTTCGAACCACTTCGTCCCAGTTGGAATCTTTCTTGACGATATGCACCTCGCCCAGAAAGTTATGGCGCAGGGCGGCATCCATGAAGAGGTGGCTCAGCCAGAGCGTGTACGGGATTTCCGCTTGTTCATCGGTGAGCAGAATTCCGATCCGGGAGGTGCCGGCCGGGGCGTTTTTGGGGAGCAGGGATGTCAGATAGGAGCCTTTGTTCGGCTCGGCGGTGATGTACCCATCCTCTTTCAGCAGGGTGAAGGCCTCCTGAAGGGTCTTGTTGCCGAGTCCGGTCTCGGTGGAAATTTTCACAACCCCTGGAAGTCTTGTTCCGATTCTCCAGCGGCCTGCGTGAATTTCCTCAACGAGAATCTTATGCACCTGTTGAGCAACGGTCAGCCGGCGGTGTGGAATGATCGGGTGGCCGAACAATGTAATAGATGGTGTGATAAGAATCTCCTTTTTGCTGAAACGAAGGTATTCAGACGTGCATCAAAATCAAGTAAAATTACCGTTGTAACCGAATATCTCCACCGATCGTAA
This sequence comes from uncultured Verrucomicrobiota bacterium, assembly GCA_964612095.1. Taxonomy (GTDB): domain Bacteria; phylum Verrucomicrobiota; class Kiritimatiellia; order Kiritimatiellales; family Tichowtungiaceae; genus Tichowtungia. The sequence goes on along the minus strand of CAZTEK010000013.1, from coordinate 1,724 downwards.
GATTACAGTGAATGCATATACAAACGGTATGTCGTATTTGCGCACGCTCGGCGGTGTGAACACCAGCGGCGATGCGACCTTCAGCGGCAATGTGGTCATGAGCGATCATCTCCGTCTGACTTCAGCTGCCGGCGGCAATGTAAACTTCAACGGCGTGATCTCCGGATCGAGCAATTTGACCAAGATCGGCTCGGGAACAGTCACGTTGAACGGCACCAACACTTATACCGGAACCACCACGGTCAGCAACGGCACGTTAGTGGTGGACGGCAAGCTGGCAGGCGGCGCGGTGACGGTTGATGCCGGCGCAACCCTGATGGGTAGCGGGATCATCGGCGGCGCAACGACCGTCAACGGCAACCTGAATTCCGGCAACAGCCCCGGTACGCTGACCTTCAATAACGCGCTGAATCTGGAAGACCCGTCGGTCACGACCATACAGATCGCCAGTAACGTTCTCTTCGACGTGCTGAAAGGCGCGACATCCAATACGCTGACCTTTGCCAGCGGTTCAGACCTGATCTTCGACTTCACCGGCAATACGACCGTCAGCAACGGATCAAGCTTTGTCGTACTCCAGAACTGGAGTTCGATTGTGACCAATGGAGCAAACTTTGCAACCGTTGGTCTGGATGCCAACCTGACGGTTGATCTCAGCGCGTTAGTATCCGGCGGTATTCTCACGGTTAACAGTGCTACGCCCCCCGAACAGTACACCACCAATGGCACGCCGTATTCGTGGCTGGATCAGTACGGACTCACCAATTATGTCGCGGATGACGTTCTCGATCAGGACACGGACGGTCTGAAAACCTGGCAGGAATACATTGCCGGAACCGATCCGACCAACACGGCCTCCGTCCTCAAGGTGGTCCAAACCATCCGCAACGTAGTCACCTGGACCGCGCAGTCGAACAGGACTTATTCGGTTTACTGGTCGACGAACCTCGTAAAAGGGTTCAGCAATCTTGTGAACAACGCAACATCCCCCTACACCAACACGGCGCCTGATTCCAGAGCCAATCATTATCAGGTCAGAGTCCGGTTGCAGTAAGCCTGTTGCAGCACCCTCGAAAACCCCGGTTCTGCCGGGTTTTTTTATGTCATCGACAGCCTTACCTGCCTATACCTTTCCCCGCAATGTGGCAGACCTCATTCAGACGGTGTTGCCGTTTTTTCTACGCTGGCTTCTCAAATGGTCGCCGCCGGACAATGTCTTTAGCGAATCACGTTATGGCGTTCAAACGTACTGTGGGGCGTAGCTGTTTGAAGCCGCCTGTCATTCCTCCGGTGCCGATTCGTTCCTTGAGGTCTTGTTAAAAATTTCGAGGGACAGGTTTCCGATGTTTGGACGGGCTCCGCAACCGAACTCCTCAGCGCCATGCTGAACGACGACGACGGTCTTGCCGGCATTGCGGCCAAATACACCCCGGACAAGGTTGGCCGGGAACTATCCAAATTGGCATCGCAAAATTATTCGCTGTCACAGACGCGTACGGGCTCTCGTCGTATCTGGAGTATTGATGTTAAGGCACTTACGAAAGGAACTGGCGATGAAGCGGCACCTTTTTAATGACAGCCTGACGCGTGACACACCACTTAAAAAAGTATTTTTTCGTCACCGTACGGTATTCTGCCCGTGGCGTGGCGCGGTACCGCTCTCTCTTATATATATATTTAATATATACTATAAGAAGTGTCATAAGTGGTACCGCCCTTTATTT
>CAZTEK010000012.1:0-20019 GCA_964612095.1 uncultured Verrucomicrobiota bacterium | reverse complement strand
GATTGGGCGCCAAAACCCAGAGAAGGCTGGGGCCCCTGGTGGGGCAGCCTGCCCAGCGATTAATGGTAACGCATCCCGCCGTGTCTGCGGGGAATGAACATTATGTGCAGAGGGATTTCCATAGCAGCTCTGACAGTTGCCCTTGGCGCGGTTGCGTCGGGAGCTGCGATCACTTGGAGCGGCAGCTCCGGTTCCGACTGGAATGCCGCCACCAACTGGAGCAGCGGGGTGGTTCCATCGGTTGCAGATACGGCAACGATTCCCCCCGTGCTAAATTCGCCGGTGATTACAGCCGGGGTTGACGCTGTTTCCGGTACGCTAATATTCGGCAAAGACGGACCTTCTGATCCGGCGGTTCTAACCATGAGCGGCGGCACGTTGACCGTGACCAATCAGCTGCGGTTTGATGCCGGGAAAAGCATTTTAAACCTTAGCGGCGGAACGATTCAGGCGGGCAGTCTGCGGCTCAACCGGTGGCCGACGATGGGGCAAGGGTCGGCCGTATTGACGATCACGGGCGGGGAGATTTACTCCGCCGGACTTTTCGACATGTATGAGCAGAGCCGCATGGATCTTACCTGGCGGGAGGATGGAGCGCCCTGTAACGGGGTGATTCGGTTTTCCGGCGATCAGCGAGCCAAGGTGTGGGGCTATATCAATAAAGGCTGGATTAAAGCCTATGGCGGTCGCGGCCAGCCGGATGTGACAGCCACCTTTGTGGATCGGGTGTGGACCAATATAACCTATACTCCGCCCAAAATTGAAACCAACCGCGTGGTGGATGTTACCACCTTGTCGTCCGGCACCGCGCCGACGGACGCGGATTTGGGCAGGGCCTGGAACCCCCGTCCGGCGAATCCTTCGCACGGGGATGTCCCGTTGAGCGGCACGGTCCTGAGCTGGAACGCCGGCGATTTTGCCCAAAGCGTCAACGGGCACCGGGTCTATTTCGGGATGGATTTTATTTCGGTCAGCCATGCCGTTCCCGGTTCCGCTGAAGATAAGGGGATTCAGAGCGGAACGAATTACAGTACGGGTGTGCTTTCGTCAGACACCGTGTATTTCTGGCGGATTGACGAGGTGAATGACAGTGACCCCGCCAGTCCGTGGAAAGGCGATGTCTGGACCTTCACCACCCGCGCAGCAACGGTTTTATCGACCGCCTCTCCGGTCCGGCCCGATGAGACCGCTCTGATTCAGGGGGCGGCTTTCGGCAGTGACCCGGCCGTGCAGATGGCCCGGTTGAGCGATGCAGGGATCGGAGTTCCTCCCGCAGGGGCGCCGGCCGTGATGTCCTGGACCGATGCGGACGCCGTTCAGGGGAATGCCCAGTCTGTCAAAGCCGTTGTTCCTGCTACGTGGAATCATGGCGTGTATACCGTGCGCGTGAAAAACACAACCGGGCTCTGGTCGGAGCCGGCACTGATCAACACGCCGCAAATCTGGTGGGCACAAGGTGACGAAGGCGAAACAGCCTCTCCCGGCGGATGGATCCGTGTATTCGGCATGAGCATCGACCTGAATAACGATGGATCCCTCGCGGACGGAATTCAAATAGCCCTGGTACAGAACGGCACAGCGGCCTGTTTGCTGTCCGCAGCGGAAGCCACGGAGTATGATGCGGCGTTTGATCTCCCGGCGGAGCTCCTCCCCGGAACCTACGAGCTGTATTTCCACAACGGATACGGCGGCAACGCCGGCTGGGCCCGTTGCGATACCCTGGATGCCCGCAGCCTGACCGTTGCGTCGCCGGTTGCCTGGCCCTCCAATATTTTCGATCTGTCGGCCTACACAGCCGGGAGCAACGATACAGACCGGCTGAATGCTGCGCTGGCTGATGCGCAGGCCAACGGCGGCGGGGTGGTGTTTTTACCTGCCGGATCGTACGCTCTGACCGGCAGATTTACGGTTCCTGACCGGACGGTGCTGCGCGGTGCGGGGACCAATGAGACGGTTCTTTCCTGGACCTCCTGGACGCCGTCGGGGGTTGCTTCCACGATGATTACCGGATCCCGTTATGCGATTGAAGCGATGAGTATTCTGCTGCCCAATGACCATATCAACGGCATTACGGCTGGTACCGGATTCCGAATGGAACGGACCAAGGTTCATACCGCCGACTGGACGATCGATACGCCGCGAGATCGAAGCTGTCTGCTGGAACTAACTAGAGCCGCGAATTTCAAGGTCATCGACTGCGATCTGCTGGCCAAAGCGGATACGATCCGCGTGGAAGGGGCCCGCTACGGCCTGATTTTCGGCAACCGGCTTGCTGCGAACGGACCCAATATCAGCTTCAGCAATGTCGCCCGGATGATCTGTGAGTCCAATACGTTTAGATCGCTCGATACCCTGTGGGCCTATGGCGGATTCCGGGGCGCATCGCGCTACCTGTACTATGCGAACAATACCAGCGACGATACCTTCACCTTCGACAGCTCTCACGGGGTTTATTTCGGTCATGTGGCCGCAGTCAACGGCACGGAATTGACGTTGGCGGGCTCGACGAATTATTCGTATGCCGGAACGGTTGATTCGTTCTGGACCGGCGGCGGAGGTGCGGTCGTGATTGCCGACGGCCATGGCGCAGGGCAGTGGCGCTGGACAACGGGACGCAGCAGCGACGGCAAAATCTGGACGGTTGACCGTCCGTGGGATGTGGAGCCGGATTCCACCTCCGTGATCACAATCGTCACGTTTCAGGGGCGGCTGCTGCTGGTCGATAATGTGTGGGAAAAGACGACCACGACCGAGCCGGATCGCGGCTTTATGCTGTGGGCCTACTACATGAGCGCCGATGTGACGTTTGCCCGCAACCGGATTTCGGGGTACAGCCATCTGACGGCCTGCGGCGGCGGACACTTTCAAGGCGTTCTGCCCGCGCTGAATTTTCAGTGTCTGGACAATGAGGTGCTGGCACAGGCCTGGAATTCAACCGGCGGATATTCTTCTACACTGAGCTGCGGCGGATACTCACCCCAAGTGGTCTTTGGCGGCAGCAATATGGAGGATCATGGCATCGATTTCACCTGGTACACCGGTCCGACGGCGCGCGGTGCAGTTTTCCGGCGCAATATCGACCGCACCCCGACCCGTGATACAACGATTGAGGTCAGTCAGGCGGTGACGGATGCGGTGGTTGAGCGCAATACGGTGAATGATCCCGGCAAAATTGTTGTCGACAGTTCGGTGATCAATGCCTGGTCCCGGGCCAATGTCTATCGCGTGACGATGGCTTCCGTTCCGGTTCCCGCCGATGGAGCCGGCGGCGTGAGTGCAGCCCCCTCCATGAGTTGGGACGCACCGGACAATGCAACCGGCAGCCGCATCTATATCGCCCGGAGCTGGAGCGCCGTGAATGACCGCTTCGCCGCCGCATTGAGAGGAGAGCAGCCGGGCGCGGCTTTTGAGCCGGGTGTATTGAAATCCGCCGCAGATTATTTCTGGGCGGTGGATGCCGTGGACGGGAGCGGCGCGACCACACCGGGTGCCGTGTGGAGATTTACAACCGGACACGTGCCCGGCGGGGAGCCGGACTCGGATGCAGACGGTATTCCGGACTGGTGGGAACAGGAGTACTATGGCGGCATCACCAACGCGCCGTCAACGATTGAAAAACTGGGGCGCAACGTTCCGGCGTATTCGGTTTATGCCTGGGGTGCAGATCCGCATGATCCGGCAGACGGCCTCCAGTTGACCCCGTTAGAGGCGCAGCTTTCCGGCCGTTTCCGTTTTTCATTCGTTCCCGCCGCGGAACGGATCTACGACGTATTGACGGCGACCAATCTGCTGGATGCGGCGCAGTACGGATGGCAGACCTCCGCCGTTCCCGGTCATACAGGCATTACAGGCAGTGATGAACCGATCGTTATCGAACAGGAGACCGGGCCGGCGCAGAGGTTTTTTAAGTTAAGGGTCCGTCCCGCAGAGTGATGAAATCAGAACGCAAAATAAATGGATCCAACAGGAGATGATATCAGATGAAAACAGAGGGTAAATGGTGCGGAGTGTTCGCTCGGATGGTTTCCGTTCTGGTTGTGTTTTCCGGTCTTGCGGCGCATGCCGCTCCCGAGCCGACGCTGGTGGATGTGCCCTACGGTCCGCATCCGAAGCAGGTACTTGATTTTTACAAAGCCGAGACGGCACAACCGGCTCCGGTCATGTTTTTTATCCACGGCGGCAGCTGGTTGAGCGGCGATAAAAAGACGCGCATTGCCAACCTTCAGGAGTGTCTGAATGCCGGGATTTCGGTGGTCTCAATCGAGTACCGGTTTATTCCCGAGGCGACCGCGGACGGCCTGGTGCCGCCGGTGAAAGGGCCGTTGCAGGATGCGGCGCGGGCGCTGCAATTCGTCCGCAGTAAAGCCGCGGAATGGAATGTCGACAAGACTCGGATCGCCGCGGCCGGCAATTCGGCGGGCGGCTGCTCGGCCCTCTGGCTGGCGCTGCATGATGATCTGGCCGACGCCGACAGCGCGGATCCGGTGGCGCGGGAGTCGTCGCGCCCATGCGCCGCCGCCGGTCTGGCAGCGCAGACTTCGCTCGATCCTCAGCAGATGAGAGCGTGGATTCCGAATATCCTCTACGGCGGGCACGCTTTCGGATTCCGGAACTTTGAGGAGTTCCTGGCCGGTCGGGAAAAGATCCTTCCCTGGATTGCCGAGTATTCACCCTACGCGCTGATCACGGCCGGTGATCCTCCGGTTTTTCTTCAATATGGCGACGTCCCGGCTTTGGGCCAGGAGCAGAAGAGCGGGCCGCACGGTTCCAATTTGGGGGTGGAATTTACGGCAAAGTGCCGGAGTCTCGGCGTCGAATGCGAGTTCATCTATCCCGGAGCAACCGAGGTGAAATACAAAGCCCTCATGCAATTTTTAACCGCGAAACTCAAATCGCCGTAACGTGACCGGCGTAAGGATGTCTACTATGCAGATCAATAATCGAATGGAAGGCCGGCGAATCGTCTGGCAGCTGAATCATCAAACCGTGCGGGTGGAACCCTGGGGGACGGATGCGGTCCGGGTGCGCGCCACCATGAATGCGGACATGCTGGACTTGCCGTGGGCGTTGCTGCCGCCTGGACCTGATAACGCCACCGTAAAGATGGACGATCGGCTGGCGGTGCTGACCAACGGCAAGCTGACGGCGACCGTCGATAACGACGGCCGGATGAGGTTTTTGAAGTCTGCCACCGGGGAGGTGCTGGTCGAAGAGATCCCCGTGGTAGCCAATTTCCCCGCTCCGCACGAGTTCAAGGCGGATGGCGGGGATCTGTGGGCCTGCGAGGTTTCGTTCTGCGCCTATGATGGAGAGCGGATCTACGGCCTCGGGCAGCATCGCCACGGGCTGCTGGACCAGAAGGGGTGCGTCCTTGAACTCTGTCAGCGCAATGCCGAAATCAATATCCCCTGGCTGGTTTCCAGTCGCGGCTACGGCTTGCTCTGGAATAATCCCGGGATTGGACGGGTGGAACTGGGCCGGACAAAAACTCGCTGGGTGGCGGAAGCCACGCGGGGGGTGGACTATGTGGTGACTACCGGCGATTCCTATTCAGAGATTATGGAGCGCTATGCCGGGCTGACCGGGCATTCACCCGACATGCCGGAATGGGCCTCCGGGTTCTGGCAGTGCAAACTCCGCTACAAAACCCAGGAGGAGCTGCTGTCGGTGGCGCGGGAGCACAAACGCCGCGGCTTGCCGATGTCGGTGATTGTGATCGATTACTTCAACTGGTCGAAGATGGGGGATTGGCGCTTTGATCCAGCCTGCTGGCCGGATCCGAAGGCGATGGTCGCCGAACTCGAAGAGATGGGCATCAAGGTGATGGTTTCCATTTGGCCGACCGTCAGTCCCGACAGTAAAAATTTCGCCGAATTAAAACGGCTGGGCCTGCTGGTGAGATCGGAGCGGGGGCTGGCGCCTTGCATGTCTTTTACGGACAGCGACCGGATTGGTATGGATGTTCATCCCTACCTGCTGGATGTGACGCATCCTGAGGCACGGGCTTTTATCTGGGAGCAGGTCCGTAAAAATTATTTTGACCACGGGATCAAGACCTTCTGGCTGGATGCCATTGAACCCGAGCTGACCAGCCATGATCATGATAACGTACGCTACCATCTCGGTAACGGGGCGGAGGTCGGCAATCTTTATCCCATGATGCAGGAGCAGGCCTTCTATGAAGGGATGAGCGCGTCCGGTGAAACGGAAGTGCTGAATCTGTGCCGCTGCGCCTTTGCCGGCAGCCAGCGCTACGGCGCGGCCATCTGGTCGGGCGATATTTATTCAACCTTCGAGGTGCTGGAGGGGCAGATCAGCGCCGGTCTCAATATGGCGATGAGCGGAATTCCCTGGTGGACCACCGACATCGGCGGGTTCTTCGGGGGGCAGACCCGGTCCGAGGAGTTTCGCGAGCTGATCGTGCGCTGGTTCCAGTTCGGTGTCTTCTGTCCGATTTTCCGGCTGCACGGCTGGCGTGATTCGCTCTATTCCACCGAAGGCATGAGCGATCCGACCTCCGGCGGACCGAATGAGGTATGGAGTTTTGGCGAGCCGGCGTACGGGATCATCAAGGAATTGCTCTTTTTGCGCGAGCGGCTGAGACCTTACATCATGGAGCAGATGGAGCTGGCGGCCGATAAGGGAACGCCGGTTATGCGTCCGCTGTTTTTCGATTTCGCCCATGACCCGGCGGCGGCGTTGATCGAGGATCAGTTCCTGTTCGGCCCGGATATTCTGGTGGCCCCGGTTGTGAAGGAGGGGGGCCGGTCGCGCGCGGTGTATCTGCCGGCGGGGACGGACTGGACGGATGCCTGGACCGGTGTAGAGGTCGCGGGAGGGCAATGCATAACCGTCGATGCTCCGCTTGAACGCTTCCCGGTTTTTGTGCGCGCAGGCGCGCCCGTCGGGCGTGTTTTTAAGAAACTCAACGGAAAGGAGAGTCTGTGAGCCAACGATATGGATACGTCATCGGAGTTAGAGAAGAAAAAATCGAAGAATACAAAAAACTGCATGCGGCGGTCTGGCCGGAGGTGCTGAATAGGATTGCCGCATGCCACATCACCAACTACTCGATCTACCTGCGCAAAATGCCGGACGGGAAGCATTATCTGTTCAGCTATTTCGAGTATACCGGTGATGATTTCGCGGCCGACTGCGCGAAGATGGCCGCCGATCCGGTCACGCAAGAGTGGTGGGCGGTCTGCAAACCCTGCCAGGAGCCGCTGCCGGATTGTGCCGCCGGCGAGTGGTGGGCCCCCATGGAAGAGGTTTTTCACGTCGAATCAAATTGATTCTGCGTCATGCCCGTTCATCTGCGGATCTCGCTGCAGTACATCCGGCGGTAGTCGGAGGGCGAGATGCCGGCGATGTGCTTGAAGGTTTTGGAAAAATGATAGGGATCGGGAAAGCCGCAGCGGGCTCCGATCTCTTGAATTTGCAGCTCCGAATAGCACAGCAGTTTCTGGGCACTCTGAATCCGCTTCAGAAGGATATATTTCTTGGGCGGGATCCGGAAGTGCCGGCTGAAGGCGCGGGAAAAGTATTCTTTGTTCAGGCCCAGCTGTTCGGCCAGTTCCTCCACGCGAAGATCCTCGTTCAGGTGGGTGTCGATATGCCGCAGTACCGGTTGGAAGCGACGCCGGGTTTCGTCCGCATTCCGCAGGGCCGGTTCCGCCTGTTTGAGGTGCGGCTGGATCAGTTGCAGCAGCAGAGAAGCACGCAAGAGGTGGCACCAGGGCTGGCGGCAGTTCATGGTTTCTTCAAGCTCTTTGAAGGTCGCACGGTACCTTTCGGGATTCTTAGGACGGGCTTCGATGGGTACGATGACTTCTTGAAACAGGTCGGACGTACCGTCGAGAACCGCCTGGAAATGGCACCAGTGCATGGAGATTGCCGAGGTGCAGAAATGGCGGTGCAGCTGATTGCTCGCAATCAGATAACTACATCCTGGACGAAGCGTCACTTCCTGCTCCGGCGTGCAGACCACCGCTTCGCCGGATTCGATGAAATAGAGCCGGTCATAGTGGTTGCGGATCAGACCTCGCCTCCACTCCTTTCCGAATGCCTTTTGATACGCACAGTACACGTGCACGCTGATCCGGGACATGACCGGATCTTCAGGGATGTTTTCCCACTGGTAACTCCCGCCTTTTTCAAGGATTTCAACATCACTCATGAGTCATAAAAGTACAAAAATTTGAGCCTGTTTGTCCATTCTGTTTTTTGCCGGTTACGGCAGCATGGTGCTATGAAGAAGGAGTCAAAAATGAGAACAGACCGTGTCGACGCCATGGATCGTTGGTATCAGTGCGATATTTCGCGCGAGGAGATCAAGGAACTCATGCAGCGGAGCGACCTGAAAGGAGCGGTTCATACCGTTTCGTTTTTCGCCGTCCTCATCGGCCTCGGGATTCTGGCTTATTATGCGATTGGCACCCCGTGGATGATTCCGGCCTTTTTTGCTTATGGAACCGTCTACTGTTTCCTGAATCATCTCATGCACGAAACCCACCATCGGACCGTGTTCAAATCGGTCTGGCTGAATGAGCTTGTACACTGGATCGCCGCGTTTGCCCACGGCGCGGAGCCGATCTATGACCGGTGGGGGCATGCCCAACACCATACCTATACCTACCTGATCGGCGATGATCCCGAGGTCATCACGCCTCGCCCTGCCGACATCCCGACGCTGCTCGGCCAGTTTTTCGGGATCGGCATCATCAAGCCCGGCCCGATCATCAACCATGCCCTTGGCATTATTCCGCCGGCCGATAAGGAGTTGGTTCCTGAGAGTGACTGGAAGGCCATGATCTGGAGCTCCCGCCTCTGGCTGCTGGGCTACATCCTGATTCTCGTATCCTGCTTTGTTTTCGGCACCCTCCTTCCGCTGGTTTACACCCTCTTTGCCCGCTTCTATGGCGCGTTCATTCCGACCCTGCTCAATGACACGCAGCATGTCGGTCTGGAACAGAATGTATATGACCACCGCCTGATCTGCCGTAATGTCCGGGTGGATCCGATCACCAGCTTCTTCTATTGGAACATGCAGTACCATACGGAACACCACATGTTTCCGACGGTTCCGTTTCATGCCCTGAGCAAGCTGCATGAAAAAATCAAAGATCAGTTGCCGCCCATGTACCCAAGTGTCTGGCACGCCTATCGCGAAATGATTCCGACGATTTTGCGTCAGCAGAAGGATGCAGATTACCACATCACGCCGCATCTGCCGGCGGACTATCCTGCGGCGGCTCAAGAGGCCGTTCTTTCAGACCCTGGGAAAACCGGGACGGTATCCGAAAACGCCCCTTCGGTCTGGATCAGTGTGCCGGACGCTATCAACATGCCGGTGGACGAGGTGATGGAGTTCATACACAATCAGGAACAGTATGCTGTATACCGACTGAACGACGGTTTTTATGCCATGTCGAACAAGTGCTCGCATGCCGGAGCCAAGCTTTCCCGGGGACTTGTCATCGATGGTCAGATTGAGTGCCCCGCGCATAACGGCCGCTTTGACATTCGCACCGGAGAAGCCACACTCTCGCCCGCCTGCGATAAGATGAGGACCTTTCCGGTGCGAATCGAAAACGGAACGGTCCAGTTGGAACTTCCAGCGTAAAAAGGGACTCTATAGAAAGTAGATATTTTTCAACCCGATGGGAATATGAAAATAAGATTTCGAGGAAATCCGGCCCGGATCGGACACGATCAGGGCCCGCAGGTGAATGATCCTCGCGCGCCCGAGTGGAAGGAGACGGTTGATCTCTATGAATGCATGACGGCCCGGGTTAAAGTTGCCCCGTGGTTTGCCACGGTGAGTTTCCTTGGTGGACTCTTCGCGCGCGGTGGATTGAACCTCTGCTAAGAAAATCGGGTTGCGCCTCCTCAAAGCTGCCGCCGGGCTGACCGCAACATCCCCAAAAAGGCCGGTTCTATTTTTTATCCCCGGTGGTCCGATCGCAGATAGATCCGGTAAGGTCGACGCATGGCATTTTTTTGCGAACGATCACGTTCATAAGCCAGCGGCGGATCAGATTCGGACTCAACGTCCACCGAGTGGCTGAGAATTCGCACGGCCATCAGCGTCCGAAGTCCACTCCGATTACAGAGCTTCATGAGTCGGGACAGCGTCAGCGGGTAGCGATAGCAGTCGCGGGTTTCATACAGTTCGGCATAATAGTGACGCACTTTTTCCAAAACGAGATCGAGCAGCCGCTGCTGCCGCACGTCAAAGGATTCAATGGTTCCGGTTCCGAGCCATCTACGCTGTTTCATGATTTTAAATCCTCATCTTTTATCGCTCCCGGCTGAACATGAATCTCCTGAAATTGCACATGCGTTGGCGGCAGACGTCCCTTGATCTTGACGATACCCTCGCCTACGCCAAGCCGGTCCAGAAAGACGTCCTGATTACGTTCCAGAAACAACGCCTGCCGGGCGGAGATAATGTCGGCTTCGTGCGTCAGGGCCATAAAAATCAATGTATGGGTATTGCCCAACACATAGATGGGAAGCATGGATGGATGCTGGGTTATGGCGATCAACGCCTGACCGAAAGAACGGATCTCCCGGTAGACATTTTCAAGTCCACCATTTGAGGTTGTGCCATAGGTCGGTGCAGGAAAAATGTTGTGGGCCTCTTCGAGTACCAGCACATGCCGCAGTCGATCCGTCTCACCCTGACTCAGCCGAAAAAGATGAATCCACCGCAGGATCGTTTCCGTGAAAAACGCCCGCACGGTTTTGGGCAGTTCGAGATCGAGTTCCAGAATCACGGATTTATCGAGCAGATCTTCAAGATGTACGGGGTGCCTGGCGTTGAACGCCTTTGATGCCGGCCCGAATACGAAAGTTCGCAGGATACGCAGGCAGCTGTCCCGCCACAGGGCTTTTCGTCCGCTGTATTTCCGGCGATCCAGCTGACTTTTAAGGTCGAAGAAATTGGGATACTCACTTGCAGCTCCTTGATTCGCATAGAACCCTTTGGCCTCAAACTCCATATCCGCAAGCTCGGCAAGCACATCGGCAACACCCTGCCCGGAGACGTGGGTCTTTTCCAGCACATCGGCAAGAATCTGTATCCATGTCTGCGGATGCACATTCGGGGGCGGGCGCAGCGGATTCCATGTAAATGGATGCGCGTCCCTGCCAACAGTGAACACATCGAGATCCTGCATACCGGGCAGACTTTTCAAATTTCGATAGCTTCGCTTCCAGTCGATCACAAGAAACGGAATTTTATTTTTCACGAATTGCTGGAGCAAATTGTACGCGACATGGGTTTTTCCTGAACCGGTCGTGGCAAAGATGCCGGTGTGCTTAACGAGATCGCGGCTATGAAGATACAGTGGTTGGGACAAGCGACCGGGATAGCGGATATCTCCAAGAAAGATGTCGCCTCCTGTGTCCAGTGTATCGGACGGGGGTAACCGGACTGCCCGGTCATCGACCTGAGCGCCGAGATAGGATACCGCCATCATCCGGATCATGCTTTCCGCCTCGGCCCGGGCGGCGGGATTTTCGGCAAGCTGGTAGTGTGTCCAGAGCGAATCTGCTGAAAGGCCAATCAGCGGCTTGAGCTGCCGGCATAGGCCGCGCAGTTCCTCAGCCAGACTGAACATCATCCTCCATGTTGTGAATCAGCACTTCTTTTCGCTCTTTGCCCCGGGTGTCCTTGGAGACCTTGGAATTGCCCAGCGTATATTTGGTTTCAATAGATTCGATTTGGAAATCTTTGAAGATCTCCCGCACCTCGGGAGTGTCGTTGAGCGAGAGGATAAACTTGCCCTGAATGTTTAGTAAGGTGTCTCGTAGACGCAGAAAATCATCGCCCTTGAATGAAACCGCATAAAAGTCGGCCTTCCAATATGGAGGGTCAATATAGAAGAAGGTCTCCGGAGAATCATACCGCCGGAGGCAGTCACACGCATCGAGGTTTTCAATGGTGGTTCTCGCCATCCGTTTGTGAGTTATCCTCAATTTCTCTTCAACGGTCAGCAGATTCAGGGAGCTTGGCCGCACGATACCGGTACCGAATGTACGGTTTACAGTTCGCCCTCCGAAGCCCATTCGCTGAAGCCGGTAATAACGCACAGCCCGTTGTACGTCGGTCAACAAACCGGGGTTCTGGTTCTTTTCCCGCTCGAACTCGGCTCGGGAGACGATGGTAAAATCAAGATAACGTAAAAATTCCGGCAGATGGTGACGGATCACGTTCCAGAAGTTGGCCAATTCACCATCCCGATCGTTAAGAATCTCAACGCAGCTCGGCTTCTTGGTGAAATAGACCCAGGCTCCGCCGCAGAACGGTTCTACATAGCAGGTATGGGTTGGTATTTTTTCGACGATACGCTTGGCTAACCTGGACTTACCGCCGAGATAGCCCAGCGGGCTTTTCAGCGGCTTGCTCTCAGCCGTATCGGTATTGCGGGGGGTATGATGTGATGGGGTTGTCATTATGAATCATTGAATACGCCTGCAGTTGGTTTACGGGCGTAACGGAATCGAGACCGGGCAAGGTCTGTTGCGGCAGCGCGGACAGAAAACGGTTTCGGGCTTCGTTCCTTGAAAAACTTTCCCATGCGTTCAGGAAATCACGCATGACATTCGTCAGATCCCGCCAGCATTCGACGTCTTCACGCCGCTGCGAGCTTTGAACCTGGGAAACACGCTGGTCCAGTTGGGCTTCAATTCCAAAAAGATCCTTATTGAATCCGGAGGGAAACTGCCCCTGGATCTGAAGCAGTTTGTTATCGATGGACAGTTCCTCATCCAACAGCTGTTTCAGGTTTTTGGCCCGAATCCGCAACCGCTCAATAATCTGCACCGCTGTTACAGCCAATCGGGTCTCGGCCAGTTCGGTTCGTCCATTAAGAATGGCCTCAAGTGCCGACAGTTCTGCTCTTTCACGGGTGGGTTCGGGATGGGATTTCATGGGTTTTGTTTTGTTGCCTTTGTGGCGTAGCAACGGGTTGTTACCATTTTATAATGTCTACATTCTTTTAAAAATATAGTGCCCGATTAATGGGGTATCGGATGCGCTCCCGGTATTTTTCGCCAAGCCAACATCAAAGTGCGCAGATAACAAAATGGCCAACCAGAATCGATCCAAGCCGTTTCCTCTACGGGGAAAACAACGTATCGCAGTTTACACTGCACTGGAAAAGCCTGCGTCCGGAAGGCAGATTCTGGAAAAGGTCAGGAGGGGCGTCCCATCTATGACCTATCAGGATCTTCGCCATATCCTGCGGGATTTTGAGAAAAAAGGCGTAGCCGTATGCTTAACCCCGGAATACCAGACCGGGCGGATCTACGTACTGGCTTCGGCGGCCAATGAAACATTGATATCAGTTGATCAGCTCAAGCTTTGTGCACAGGTCGGTCGGGCAAAGACGCGACTGGCCGTACTCGAAGAGGTCGCGAGAAAACGCTTGTCCGGACAAAATCCATTAACCGCTACAGAGATCAAAAGACAACTGCGGGAGCGTTATCCGCTGGGTCTCAACCATGTGACTGCTGCACTGAAATTTCTGAGAGAACACCGCTTGGTGGAAGCGGTCGGCCATACGGACAAACGGCAAATGAACATCTACCGGATCACTGATCTTGGAGAAATGATTTTACGCCATTTGGCGCAATGTGAAGTTTGAGTTTTACCGGATGTAACCCCAAACGTTAACCGTGTAATGGGCCAGACGGTCATATCAATCACCGTAGTGCGTTTTCGCCCTTACGACATAAACGATAAGCCGGTCATCCTCAATGGAATAGACAATACGGTCCTGATAACTGAGCCGGACAGAATAATATCCCTTGAGTTCACCCATGAGGGCTTTGCCGGAATAGGGATCGACTGCGATCTGGTTCCGGAGCACATCCATAAGCTTCTTTTTCAGCTTCGGCGTGAGCTTGCGGATATCTTTCTCTGCCTGGCGTGAAAAACGGATCTCGTATTTCACTGCCGTTCCCCGAAAACATCTTCGAACGACAGGGTATCACCCTGCGCCACTTCCTTGCGTGCGCGGTCGAAATCTTCCCGGAATCCGCTGGCGGACAACAGATCGAGGGTCTCCTGCAGGCCTTCGAATTCTTCTTCCGACATTAGCACGGCGGCCCCACCCTTATGGCTGATGTGATAGATCTCGTGTTTCTGGTTCACACCCTTCATCAGGTCAAAAAATGATTTTCTGGCATCCGTTGCGGTAATAGTGGACATGGCCATCTCCATATGTACGTTTTTATGTACATTTCTTTTACGCCTGCATTTCAGTCCTGTCAATTCCGGTTTTGAACACATCTGAATTTCGGGCATAGCCCCACACGTTAACCGTGTAATGGGCCAGAGCCGAATGGCGCTGCCAACCGGCCGGAAACCGAAAGATTTATATATCCAACAACCTCTACAAAAGAGTCTTTGAAGGGTCGGGATGCGTTGCTCTCACGGAGCGGTCCCCGGTTGGGGCGTAATACCAAAAGTTAAACGCACCTGCGCTCCCACTCTTCGAGGACAACATTTAAAACTAAAAAGAGGATGAGTGTACCGTGCCAATAACAGACTACAAAAGAAGGGCTCAGAAAGCCGAAAAACAACTTATGGATAATCCGGAGATTCCGGAACAGAACAAGCGGATACTGCAAAGGTTCCTGACTGCCTATGACGTAAGCGATGCCAGAAAGAACATCTTTCTGAACAAGGTCATGCCGCTGCTTGCTGAATTCAATCCCATCGAATCCGCGCTAACGGACCGGGACCGAATCAATGAATTGTTTGCCCGGCTCCGGCGGCGTTACAGACCGGCCACGTACGCCACGTATGTCAATGTGATCAGAAGGTTCCTTTCGTGGTTGGGCGATGGCGGCCGTCCGGCCAGCATGCGTGATATCAAACCGGGGAAAGCCAGCAGCAAGAAAAGGGATCTTGAACCGGAGGACATGCTCACTTGGGAGGATGGTCTGCGGATTTCTGATGTGTTGTGCAACATCCAGCTGCAGGCCGCCGTACAGTCCCAGCTCGATTGCGGATTCCGGCCATCGGAATTCATTGACCTGAACTATGGCGATGTTGAAGTGAGCACCGGTCTCGCTGTATTTCATGTCCGGGGAGGTAAAACCGGACCCCGTAGCGTTGTGGCCCACCGTTGTGTTCCTTCATTGCTGAAATGGCTGGATGCCCATCCGACCCGGCGACCGGGCGATCCGCTCTGGATTTCGGAAGGCAGCATTAAGCAAGACACTAACGGCCGGCTTCAAGTGATCCGCTACAACTATCCTGCCATTGCCAAGCGAATCCGGGTTGCCGGACGAAAGGCGGGTATTGGCAAACCCCTGGACTTTTACAACCTGCGTCATTCCAGCTGCGTGCTGGATAAAATGGATAACCTGCCGGTGGATCTGGCCGCAGAGCGGCATGGCCATGGGGTAAAGCATTTTGTTGGAACCTATGGCAGGTTGAGCGTGCAGGATGTCATGCGGCGATTTCATTCCCACTATGGAAGCGGTGAAAAAGAAGATGAGCAGCCGATGATTGAACATCAAACCTGTCCGGTCTGCAAAAGGTTGAACGAACAGGCAAAAGACTGGTGCTCATCCTGCGGCACTCCGTTAAACGCCACAGGAGCGCGCGCGAGCGCCGTACAGAGCGGTTTGTTGGGTCGAGTGGGCAAAATCCCGGCTCAGGAAGAAATGGCGCAGATGAAGGCGGAGTTGGCGGCCGCTCGTGAGCGGGAGGAAGTCTATCGAAAAGAACAGCTGTTCCTGCTTCAGCAGATGCGGGAAATCCGAACCGCCTTGGCTGCAAATTAATTGGTCAACGCGGTTTACGGACGAAGGATAGGCGATTTTTCGGCACCTGTTGTCTCATTGAGCAGATAGATTGCATCCCGGGAAACAGGAATCAGTGAAGATATTTCTCGGTAAAGGCTCTGGGTTTAATGATCTCAATACCCTGATATCCGTTGACGTCCAGTAAATGCCGGTCTCCACTGCAAATGATCTTTGCATTGGATGCCAGAGCACAAGCTATGAACTTATCATCATCCGGATCGGCACAGACGGGGGCGGGAAGCTGCAGAGACTGTTCCATTTCTGAGTGGAGGGCAATCCACCCAAGCAAAGCTTCGTATTCGACATCAAATTTTTCTGCAAGACGAGCCGCGGTTTCCCGGTATTCCTCAAGAATTTCCGGACTTAGTACCAGCGTGATTTTTCCATCGCGATACGCGTCCAGAATATGTCCCGGTACTCCGCCAAAGAAAATGGCGGAAAGAATGACATTGGTATCGAGGATAACCCGCATTAACGGCTCCGGACGGCTTTAACTGCGTTCTTAATATCAGAATATTTCATTCCAGCCCTGCGGGCCTGTTTTCTGGCAGTAGCAATCAGCCCGTCGAATTCCTTCAGTGAAGGGGTGCGGATTGTCTTCAAAATAACCACATCACTGTTTCCGACTACGACAAACTGATCACCTGTGTGCAGGCCGAGTCGCGTTCTTACTGCCTCCGGTATTACCACTTGCCCCTTGGACGTCATTTTTGTTGTTGCCAGCGTCTGCATGATCCTCTCCTTTGTCTTACCGGTAAGATTGGCACAAGATGTTGCAATCCGCAAGAACGAACCGTAGAGGCAAAATAATTGGTCGGCGCGGTTTCCCATTCCAACGGGTTTCCTACTGCCGTCACAATAAAACAGTTCCGGTTATCATCCCACTGATTCAGGGCAATCTTTTAAAAAGTGCGAAGAATGATACTCCTATGGAATTAAAACAAAAATCCAAGCGCAAGAAAGGAGCGAAGGGATCCCGCAGCAAAGCGGAAGGCGACCTGTCCGATCATCTGGCTGACATTGAGGTTAAGCTCGATCATATCATCGAACGAATCAAGGATTCGCTCTACCAGCGGAATATCCGTGACCACGGGGAGGATGAACAATGAACAATATCCAGCTCAGCGGCACCATCGCCGACAGACCTTCCTCGATTTATGACGGGATAGCGATCCGGTTCTATTTGAGAGCCAGACATTCTCCTGTCGTCCCCGGTCTTCCGCAAGGCCTCGTCCAGGGCCCCTGCTGTCTATTCGATGCCTCCCCGGAACAACGGAAAATCCTGCTGGGAAGAAAGCATCGAAACGTCCGTGTCCAGACAGCCGGTCGATTAGAGCAGATTGTCTCCGACGGCGGCAGCAGATGGAATGGCCGTAATAACAGGCAGCAGAGCCGCAGCCTTGAAATGATTGTTAACCCGCAGGGATTGCTGCTGCAGAGGGGGAGGTAAATGTACTCGCCCAGAATTTACGAGAACCAGATTCCCAGCCTCTATCATGCGGCACGAAATCTGGATGTGCCGATGACCCAGCTGGCGAATTCTTTTGTCTATTACGGGCTGGCTGCCGGAGATTATGGAACGGCCGCTTCTCATCTTTTGCCGCCTCCAAACAAGGTGCTGCCGGACGGCGTTCTGCCGAAGATGCCCATTTTCAGCCACTACTATAATTCCGTACGGGACTTTCTAACGGAGCCGCGATTTATTGCTCCGAAAAACGCGACCTTTGAGCAGCTCATCAATCTGACCCTGCAGGATATCCTTCACAGGAACCATCGCCGGGATAAGGGTAAGCAGGCATGAGCAGGTTCGGGAGGCATGGCTTATTGAACGAATATAAACGCTTGTAAGTTGTATGAAATACAACTATCTCGCTCTTAATGAGCACATCTAACTGGAACTCGACACAACGCCGCCGCCCCTTGCTTCGACCGAAGTAAAAACCCATCTGCTGCCGACACCGTTTCAAGTGCGTCTTTACGATCTGCCGAGCCTCTTTGCCGGCAAGCTGCATGCGATGCTTTTTCGGGACTGGAAGAGCCGGGTCAAAGGACGGGATTTCTATGACTTTGTCTGGTACATCAGCCGTCGTGTGCCGGTAAACCTCCCTCATCTGGAGGCCCGAATCATTCAGAGCGAAAGAAGGCAGACGGCGCCGTTCGACACAGCATCTTTGCAGGTGCTGCTTAGAGACCGTATCCAAAGCATCGACATGGCTGCCGCCGCTGAAGATGTGCGGCCTTTTCTGCGCGATCCCCGTGAGCTTCAGCTCTGGAACGAGGAATTTTTCATGCAGCTGATTCCTTTGTTGCAGGCGAGCGAAAGCTGCTACGGCCGGGAAGCCGCCGGTTTGTATGCGTGAAACAACCCCGAATTATCCTTTATTCGGGTTGTTTCGGCTCTATTCCGCTCCTGAAACAATCCCAAGGTAACAGAGTTAAAAGTAATAATAAGTACCGATCCACAAACATGTTGCAGAGCTTTAAATACCGCTTGATAACAAAACACCGGAAGAATATATCATAGGCGAAGAAATCCGAGCGGGCATCCCTCCTCTATGGAAGGAGGATTCCTGAGAGAAATAAGAATCACAACAAGCCAGATTTCAGAGCCTCCGTGGTTCAGTTCCATGAGGGCAGGTCAATATTAGCTCTTAGCGATAGTTCTACTGGGAGGAAAAATGGCAAGCTACGCCATAATCACAGGAATGGATGTTGAATCTCAGGATCATCGTCTTGTGGGATGCGCTTATAAAAATACCGTGGCAATACATAAATTTCTGCGCTCAATAGGATACAATACCGTACGCATACTTGGCCCCCGCGCCAGTAAGCGGAAGATGTGGGGCGAGCTGATACGGATTCGAAATAAACTTAAACGAGGGGACAGGTTCCTTTTTTATTACTATGGCCGTGCAGCGTATACTAACAACGCACAATATATACTTTTTAATTGGGGCCTTAACTTTGCTAATGAATTGAGTAACTACGCTAACGTCAAGTTGATCAAAAAAGTAACCAACATCCGTGGTGTTGAACGAATTATTATGCTTGATACATATCACGTAGCGGGGAAAAAATATGGAGTTAATGGACTAACCGATGGGATTAACAAGACCCTTGTTAAGAAAGCCATTGATAACACTAATTCCAGCACTCTCAAGGACACAACCTCCCACTTTCCAATTGGATGCTATTTTGTCCACAATAGTTTTTTTCCGCCAGATGGCGAGTCAATGTTCTCGAAGGCCGTTTTGTGGAGCTTTACCTTGCATGCTCGCCGAGGTCTCGGGATTTCCTACCCCTCCATTTGTGAATCAATATCAGAAAAATTTAAAGAACAAGCGGCTGCGATACTACCTGAAAATTGTGGAAGCCCTCCATATTTTGAGGGAGACAAGGTAGTTCTTCTTTCCGAAGAAAACGCAGTTTTGCGTAATTCAAACAACCTCTCAGATGAACAGAAAAAAGTAAAAAGAGACGCCGACCAATTATTGGAACAGGCTTTTAAAGAGCATGAGGAGTGGTTTGAATACCCCGGTCGGTCTGACTCTGATAACGGCCGTCTTTCATGGAAGAAGCTGGCGCCTATTTTTGAAATGTATGAATCTGCAGAACTGGATACTCCCGCACTGACCTACCGTGTCATAAATGAGGCAGATTTCAGTTCAGCAAGATTTCTTAACGGGATCAACTTTTCAGGGTCTTGGTTTATTCGGTGTTCGTTCCGAAGGGCTAATCTTGATAATGTGAATTTTTCGAACTGCTATGTGTCGGAATGCGAGTTCAGTGGTCTTCGTGCAGTCCAATGCGACTTTTCAGGTTCGATTCTACACAAGTCAGAATTTAAACTCGCAGATCTTGTCGGCTGTTACTTCCAAAACTCAAGTATAGAAGAAGGTTGTTTTGAGGGATCTGTTTTAGATGTATCATCCTTCTCAAATACTAACGCTAGCCTTTGCGTTTTTCTTGGATGCTCTGTCTGCAGAACAGACTTCACCAATGCCAATTTAACTCTTTCTGTTTTGATTCAAACTGATTTTTCCGGCGCGTTGCTAACAGGGGTCAAACTGTATGGAGCAGCCCGAACTGAGTGGTGTATCGAAGGAGTAGAATGTCAATATGTGTTTTGGGACCAAGAACGAAAAGAACGATTTTCTCGAGGAAGAACTGACTAAATCTCAACAAAAAATCCGT